>JAFEEV010000233.1 GCA_018240935.1 Pseudomonadota bacterium | reverse complement strand
CACCTTCGTTAACGGTGGCGGAAATCCTCAAATGGCCGGGTATGCTCGGAAGCGACACGGCACTTGGCGAGGAATCCGAAAAAATTGGCATGACGTTGCTGCAAACCGCGCTCGATGACTTAAAAGCCGCGCGCATACGCGAAGGCAACAAACTCAAAAGCGTTTTGCTCGAGCGCATCGGACAAATGCGCCAATTGTTACAAACCGCCTCACCGCGCATCCCGGCGCTGATCGCCGCGTTTGAGGAAAAACTGCGCACCCGCCTGGAAGAAGTTCTCGGCAGCAACGAAGACGAACGCATCCATCAGGAAATCACACTGTTCGCCGGAAAAATCGACGTTGACGAAGAACTGTCGCGCCTGCAAGCCCACCTCGACGAAGTCGAGCGCATCATCCACAAAGGCGGCGCCGCCGGCAAACGGCTCGACTTCATGATGCAGGAACTGCATCGCGAAGCCAACACCATCGGCTCAAAATCCGTCGACCTCGAAATCACACGAATTTCGATGGAATTGAAGGTGATCATCGAGCAAATGCGCGAGCAGGTGCAGAATATTGAGTGATGAATCACACTAAGAATTAAACGAAAAATATGACCAAGGGCCCAAAATTCACACAACACTTCATTCCTATCATTGAATCATTACGCGAGATGGGTGGTTCCGCTTCTGCATACGAAACAACAGATGCGGTTATAGAACGCGAGAATATTTCAGAAAAAGAGCTCGCGAAAACCAACAAAAATGGAGGCTCCAATATAAGAAACGCTATCGCTTGGGCTCGACTGTATCTTGTCTATTCCGGGTACATTGACTCATCTGCGCGCGGCGTCTGGCGTTTAACTGAAAAAGGACTTCAAGAAGACCTTTCCAAATTGAATCCGGTTGAATTATTTAAAACCATTCAGCGTTCAAGAAAAAATGACAGCGATGGCATTACTGCAAATAAGGCGCTAACCGAGACAGAAGTCGACATCGAAGAGAAAATTCTCGAATCTGAAGAAACACGGCTATTACCAGTCTTGAAATCTCTAAGCCCGGAGGGTTTTGAGCGATTATGTCAGCGCTTGCTTCGTGAATATGGATTTCAAAACGTAAAAGTAACTGGCCGGTCTGGCGATGGCGGAATTGATGGAGAAGGCATCCTTGAAATCAATCCGCTTTTGAGTTTCAAGGTCATATTTCAGTGCAAACGCTTTCAAGGCTCGGTCGGATCAGGAATGATCCGAGATTTTCGCGGAGCCATGATAGGTCGAGCAGACAAAGGTATCTTTCTGACAACCGGAAGTTTTACTCTTGATGCAAAAAAGGAAGCAGTGAGAGATGGCACAAATCCAATCGAACTCGTTGACGGTGAGAAACTCGTGAAGATGTTTGAACGCCTTGAGCTAGGCCTCAAGCCACGAACTGTATACGAAGTCGATCCCGAGTTTTTTAATGAGTACAAATGAACGATGTGATTGCTAATAAAAGCATAAATACGATGGGCTTCGATGATACCCAAGTTCGCGTAGAGCACAATCCTTGTTACACTGAATGAAAACGCCCGGTGCAATGCGCTTGCTTATTGACACTAAATCCTTACTCTCGTAAACATTCTATCCGGAAAGAATTCACGCATATTGTCAAAATTTCCACTTGAATAGCATGCATACCGTGCTATCATGCTCACATGATAGTTTCCTTCAAGAATCAAGCGACTGAAGACATTTTTAACGGGAAAAGTTCCAAGCTGGCTCGTAACTTACTCCCGCAATCTTTATGGAGAGTGGCTTGCAGAAAATTGGATCAACTGGATTCAGTTTTGTTTTTGGAGGAATTAAGGATACCGCCGGGCAATTATCTCGAAAGTCTGTCAGGCGACAGAAAAGGAGAATTCAGTATCCGTATCAACGATCAATATCGGGTTTGCTTCAAATGGAGTGACTCAGGCCCCCAAGATGTTGAAATTACCGATTATCACTGATAGAGATCTTATTCCATGCGTATTCCAACCGATAGAGAACCCACACATCCTGGTGAAATGCTTCGTGCCGAATTCTTGGAACCGATGGGCATCAGCCAGCGGGAGTTGGCAGATGCTATCCATGTCCCGTATCAGCGTGTTAACGAACTGGTTAATCAGAAGCGCGGCGTTACACCAAGCACGGCATTGCGACTGGCCAAGTTCTTTAATATATCAGCGGATTATTGGCTCAATCTCCAAACCCGCTGGGATTTGTATTGGGTTCAACAATCCGAAAAGGACGATATTGAATCTATCTCAGATGTTAGCCAAGCAAAGAGATCCGATAAGCACGCCATCGTCTAGCGCCTGAGTGTATATTTACGCCAGCACATCCGCCGCCGGTGTGAACGCCAACCCTAAATCCCGCGCCACTGCTTCATACGTCAACCGGCCCCGAAAAACATTCAGCCCGTTGCGTAAATGCACATCGTCCGTCAGCGCCTTGCGGTGGCCTTTATTGGCCAGTGCCAGGACGAACGGCAGTGTGGCGTTGTTCAGTGCGAAAGTAGACGTTCTGGCGACGGCGCCGGGCATGTTGGAGACGCAGTAATGCACCACGCCATCGACGGTAAAAATCGGATCGGCCAACGAGGTCGGTTTGGAAGTGGCGAAGCAGCCGCCTTGGTCGATGGCGACGTCGACCAGCACCGCACCGCGGTTCATACGGCTGACCAGTTCGCGGCTGACCAGTTTGGGCGCTGCGCCGCCGGGCACCAGCACCGCACCGATGACCAGGTCGGCCGTTGAAACATATTCTTCGACGGCATCCACCGTGGAAAACACCGTATTGATTCTGGAGCCGTACTGAAAATCCAGTTGCTGCAAGCGATGGATCGATTTATCGAGCACGGTGACATGCGCTTCCACACCCATCGCGATACGCGCGGCATTGGTGCCGACCACGCCGCCGCCCAGAATGACGACCCGCGCCGCGGGCACGCCGGAAACGCCGCCGAGCAGTACGCCGCGCCCGCCTTGATCGAGTTCCAGCGCATGCGCGCCCGCCTGAATCGCCATGCGGCCAGCCACCTCGCTCATCGGCGCGAGCAGCGGCAAGCCACCGAAACTGTCGGTGACCGTTTCATAAGCGATGGCGATGCAACCGGAATCGAGCAGGCCTTTGGTTTGCACCGGATCGGGCGCGAGATGCAAATAAGTGAACAACACTTGTCCGGCGCGCAGCAGCGGCAACTCGGAGGCTTGCGGCTCCTTGACCTTGACGATCAGATCGGCCTGGGCGTAAATCTCTTGCGGCGCTTCCACGATTTCCGCCCCGGCGTTGCGGTATTTATCGTCGCTCAAACCGATTTGCAGACCGGCATTCTTCTGCACCATGACGTGATGACCGCTCGCGGCCAGTTCGCGTACCGCCGCCGGGGTCAATCCGACACGGGATTCATGAGTTTTGATTTCCTTAGGCACGCCGATACGCATTTGCTTTTCCTTTCCTGATTCGTTAAATAATTCCACCGTTGACGCCAATATTCTGCCCCGTAATCCAGCGCGCTTCATCGCTGACCAGAAACAATACCACCCGCGCGATGTCGTCCGCCGCGCCAATCCGTCCCAATGCGGCCATCGCCGCCATGCGTTCGATATCCGCCGCCGTTTTACCGCTGCGGAATAGCTCGGTATCGACCGGGCCGGGCGAAACGATGTTCGCGGTGATGCCGCGCTTTCCCGCTTCGCGCGCAAAAATCCGCGTCAGTTGCTCAACCGCCGCTTTGGTCGCGGCGTATGCGCCATACTTGGGCAGCATCAAGCGCGTCACCGTGCTGGAAACGGTCACGATGCGGCCGTGATCCACCAGTTTTGCCGCTGCTTCACGTAATGTATAAAAAACACTCTTGAAATTGATGTCGACGATGCGATCGAATTCGCCGTCGCTGATTTCGGCAATTTCCTTAAACACCAAGATTCCGGCGTTATTGACGAGAATGTCGATCTGCCGGAAACGTTCGATTGCCGCCATGAAGAGTTTTTGCACGGCCGCCGGATCGCTGACATCGGCCTGCACCGCCAGGCATTCGCCGCCTGTTGCAGTAATGGCTGCGCACACGCGGTCCGCAGCGGCTTGGTCTTGCACATAATTGACGACGACTTTGGCGCCCGCTTTGGCTAACGTCAGCGCGATCTCCGCGCCGATTCCCCGCGCCGATCCGGTTACCAGAGCCACTTTTCCTTGCAGCGGCTGCATGCTCAAAGTACCAGCCGGATTACCGCGCTGCCGTTCAATTTATTTCGCCGCTCCGTGATTTTTGAGGAATTGCACGATGTCCGGATGGTTGTATTTTTCCGCCCATGCCAAGGCATTGTCGCCGTGTTCATTTTTGATCGATGGATCGGCGCCATTGCTGAGCAGCAGCGAAACCGCATCGAGATGATTTCCCCTGACCGCCATCATCAGCGCGGTCGAGCCGTTGTCGGTCAGCGAATTGACTTCGGCGCCACCGGAAAGCAGCAATTGTATGGTGTCCAAATGTCCGCCCGAGGCGGCGTAAATCAGCGGGTTCCAGCCCTTGTGATTGATTTCGGCGCCTTTGATGTAGAGCAACCGCACCAGATCGGTAAAGCCATGATAGCTGGCCAGCATGATCGCCGTCTCGCCATAGCGGTTGCGAATATCCGGCTTGGCGCCCGCTTCGATCAGCAATTGCGCCATTTTCAGATTTTTTTCCTTGGCGGCGATCATCAGCGGCGTATAACCTTCCCGGTTCGGCGTATCCGGGTTAGCGCCTTTTCCCAGCAATCCGGAGGCATCGGATAAATTGCCTTTTTCCACTGCCCAGATAAAATCTTCCTGAACACCGGCGGATACTTGAAACGATAAGCACGCCAGCAGCGCCGCAGCGCAGAACGGTAACCGGTATGATTTAAGCAAGAATGCCATGGCGCGATAGTTTGAATAAATTAAAAAAATTATCCGTGGTTGCAGCGGCGATGTCTTCCAAATTGGCATCGCGCAGACGCGCGATTTCTTCCGCCACATGCCGCACGAACGCCGGTTCATTTTGCTTGCCGCGAAACGGCACCGGCGCGAGATAAGGCGAATCGGTTTCTATCAGCATTCTATCCAACTGAATATTCTTGGCAACTTCTTTTAACGCCACGGCGTTCTTGAAGGTGACGATGCCGGAAAAGGAAATATAAAAATTCATGGCAATCGCCCGCTGCGCCACTTCCCAGCTCTCGGTAAAACAATGCATCACGCCGCCCACTTGCCCGGCGCCCTCTTCCTGCATGATGCGCAGCGTATCCTCAGCGGCGGAGCGAGTGTGAATGATCAGCGGCTTATTCGCTTCCCGCGCAGCGCGGATATGCTGGCGGAAGCGCTCGCGCTGCCATTCCAGATCGCCCTGCAGGCGAAAATAATCCAGGCCGGTTTCACCGATGGCGATGACCTTGGGGTGATCGGCCAGCGCGGCAATTTGCTCGGCCTGCGGCTCGATCTGATCTTCATAATCCGGATGAACACCGACGGAAGCAAACAAATTGTCATGCGCTTCCGCCAAGGCCCGCACCCGGGGAAAATGCGGCAAATCGACGCTGACGCAGAGCGCATGCGTGACCTGATTGTGCTGCATGTTCAGTAATAATTGATCCAGATCCTTGGCCAGATCGGGGAAGTCGAGATGACAATGGGAGTCGATAAACATAACGATTTTCTCTGAAAATTATAACGAGCCGCGCACCGCATCGGCCCAGCAATTCGGTGTTTCGTATAAGCGCACCTGTTCGAGCCGCAGATGATTGCCATAACTGTCCTGATACGCGCCATCCAGAATTTCAAACGCAATCAGCGCGAGATTTTCCGCTGTCGGCTGGACATCCAGCACGACCGTTTTATGGTCTTCGATCGATTGCAAAAATTGCAAAACTTTCGTATCGCCGGAATACACTAAGAAGGCGTGATCCCACTGATCGACCAGCACCGACTTGGCGATGCGCTTGACTTCGGAGTAATCCATGACCATGCCTTGCTGCGCCACGCCTTCGTCAGCGATAATGCGGCCGGACAATGTAATTTCGATACAGTAGCGATGACCGTGCAAATGGCGGCATTGGCTATTATGAGTTGAAATGCGGTGACCGGCATCGAATTCCAGCCTGCGAGTGATGAACATACGTACAATTTAAAAGCGCGAAATGAATATAGGGAATTGTAACATTGCGAGCAAATTCTAAACTATTGAAAACGACAGATCACAGCCGCGACAGCGCCGGACTTACGTATGTGTATCCGGTCATATCGCGCCGCGCCGGCGGCGTATCGATCGGCATCAATCTGAATCCGAACAACGCCTGCAATTGGCGCTGCGTTTATTGCCAAGTGCCGGAACTGAAGCGCGGCTCGGCGCCGCGTATCGATCTGAACCGGCTGGAAACCGAATTGCGCTCTTTTCTGCACCAACTAACCGCAGGCGATTATCTGCAACAGCATGTGCCGCCGGAAATGCGGAAAATTCACGATATCGCCTTGTCCGGTAACGGCGAACCCACCAGCGCGAAAGAGTTCGATCAAGTGATCGAACTGATCGACCGTGTCAAAATGGATTTTGCGCTACCGGCGGATTTGAAAATCGTGCTCATCACCAACGGCAGCTTGATTCATCGGCCTGCCGTGCAAGCCGGCCTGAAACGGATGGGTGAATTGAACGGCGAAATCTGGTTCAAATTCGATCGCGCTTCGGCAAAAGAAAGGCAGCGGATAAATAGCACGCCGATCAGTTTGAGAAAAATACGGGATCACTTGGCGATTGCAACGTCACTCTGCCCCACCTGGCTGCAAACCTGCATTTTTCAGCTGGATAACGAACCACCCTCTCCCGAGGAAGTCAGCGCATATTTGCGTTTTTTGCAGCAATTGCGCGGCGATCAGATTCGAATCGAGGGTGTACTGTTGTATGGCATCGCACGGCCGTCGTTGCAACCGGAAGCGGAACGGCTTTCTAAAGTCGATGATGCTTGGTTATCCGATTTTGGCGAGCGAATCAAGCGCACCGGGTATGCCGTCAGAATAAGCT
>JAFEEV010000232.1 GCA_018240935.1 Pseudomonadota bacterium | reverse complement strand
CAATTTTATTTTGTTTCGTGTTAACGCAGCCAGCCGAATCTTTCAAGCGCTCAAACAGCACAACATATTGATTAAAAATCTGGACAACACTCATCCCTTACTGGAAAATTGCTTGCGTGTAACCGTGGGTACCCCCGATGAAAATTCACAATTTTGCACAACATTACGCGCCATTCTGAGCGAAACAGTTTAGAATCCTTCAATTTTCTTGCTTTCATCTAAGATTCATAATTTTTTATGCGCCGGGCACAAGTCATACGAAATACGCTGGAAACCCAGATCAGTATTAATCTGAATTTGGACGGAACCGGCAAATCCGCACTCGAAACCGGCGTGCCGTTTCTCGACCACATGCTCGATCAGATCGCGCGCCACGGCATGGTCGATCTTGAAATTGCCGCAAAAGGCGACTTACATATCGATGCCCATCATACCGTCGAAGATATCGGCATCACGTTCGGCCAAGCGCTTGCCAAAGCCGCCGGGGATAAAAAAGGATTGCGCCGCTACGGTCACGCTTACGTGCCGCTGGACGAAGCGCTATCGCGCGTCGTCGTCGACTTGTCCGGACGCCCCGGACTGGTCTTCAATGTTAATTTCACCAGGGCGCGCATCGGGGATTTCGATGCCGATCTGTTTCACGAATTCTTCCAAGGCTTGGTCAATCACGCCTTGATAACCCTGCATATCGACAATATTTCCGGAAGAAATGCGCATCATCAGGCGGAAACAGTCTTTAAAGCATTCGGGCGTGCTTTGCGCATGGCGGTAGAGTATGATCCTGCGGCTTCCGGCATCATTCCATCCACCAAAGGTACTTTATAAGTCACTTTGTCTCTAAACACACGATATGACTGATATCGCAATTGTTGACTATGGCATGGGAAACCTGCGTTCCGTCCATAAAGCGCTTGAACATGCAGCCCCCGCTGTCACGACAACCGTTACCAGCGATCCCGATGTGGTGCGTAAAGCCGCCCGCGTCGTAGTTCCCGGACAAGGCGCCATGCGCAACTGCATCGATGAACTCGAAACGCGCGGATTACGTGAAGCCGTCATTGAGGCAGCCACTCATAAACCCTTTCTCGGTATCTGTCTCGGTCTGCAAATGTTGTTTGAAGAAAGCGAGGAAGGCAATGTCAAAGCCTTGAACATTCTGCCCGGAAAAGTCGTGCGCTTTCCCGCTTCAGCCATGACCGACGCAACCGGACAGAAACTGAAAGTGCCGCATATGGGCTGGAATCAAGTGTATCAGGCTATCAAACATCCGTTATGGGAAGGCATCGCCGCCGATGCGCGCTTTTATTTCGTGCACAGTTATTATGTCGAAACGCCGGATGCAGCATCCATCGCGGCGCAAAGCCATTATCCTTTTCCATTTACTTGCGCCGTTGCAAAAGATAACATTTTCGCGGTACAGTTCCATCCGGAAAAAAGTCAATTGGCAGGATTAACCCTGTTGAGTAATTTTGCTAAATGGACCCCGTATCTCTAAAACCAAATAGTAGTAAACTGACTCTGTTAATCAACTTTCCATTCTGATTACGTTATGCTGATTATTCCCGCAATCGATCTTAAAGATGGACATTGTGTCCGGCTCAAACAAGGGGTTATGGAAGACGCCACGGTATTTTCCGAAAAACCCGGCGAGATGGCGGCGCATTGGTTAAAGCAAGGCGCACGCAGGCTTCATTTGGTTGACTTGAACGGCGCCTTTGCCGGAAAACCGAGAAATGAAGCGGCGATTCGTGAAATTGTCGAGGCTCTGGATGATCAGATCCCGATTCAGCTGGGTGGCGGCATTCGCGATCTCGACACGATCGAACGTTATCTCGACGACGGCATCACGTACATCATTATCGGTACCGCCGCGATCAAAATACCCGGATTTCTGCAGGATGCCTGCAATGCCTTTCCGGGGCAGATCATGGTCGGACTGGATGCCAAGGAAGGCAAGGTCGCGGTCGACGGCTGGTCCAAGGTTACCGGACACGATGTCATCGATCTGGCGAAGAAATTTGAAGGTTACGGCGTGGAAGCGATTATCTACACGGACATCGGCCGCGACGGCATGCTCAACGGCGTCAACATCAAGGCGACTGTCGAATTGGCGCGGCAACTGACCATACCGGTGATCGCCAGCGGCGGCATCACCAACATCGATGACATTCACAAGCTGTGCGAAATCGAGTCGGAAGGCATCATAGGCGCCATCACGGGCCGCGCTATTTATGAAGGATCGCTGAACTTCAAGGAAGCGCAGGTTTTGGCCGACAAAATCAGTAAGGATAATGGCCTCTCTTGATCGTGATCGCGCAATTCGCCATTATTTCATTTCTATTAATTCCCGCTTTTTTATTCCCAACGGCTTTAAAATCCGATGAGCCTCGCTAAACGTATCATTCCATGCCTGGACGTCACCAATGGACGCGTGGTCAAAGGCGTCAACTTCGTTGAACTGCGCGATGCAGGCGATCCGGTGGAAATTTCGCGCCGTTACGATGAGCAAGGCGCGGACGAACTTACCTTCCTCGACATCACCGCCAGTTCGGATAATCGCGACCTGATTCTGCACATCATTGAAGATGTCGCGGCGCAAGTATTCATTCCACTCACCGTCGGCGGCGGCGTGCGCCAGGTGGCGGATGTCCGCCGGTTACTCAATGCCGGCGCCGACAAAGTCAGCATCAACACTTCCGCCGTGCTCAATCCGCAATTGGTTGCGGACGCATCCGATCATTACGGTGCACAGTGTATTGTCGTGGCGATCGACGCCAAACGAGTCCATTCGCCCGATGGCGGCGCGCCGCGCTGGGAAGTTTTCACCCACGGCGGGCGCAAGGCAACCGGCATCGATGCCATCGAATGGGCGGTCAAAATGCAAGCGCTCGGCGCCGGTGAAATTTTACTTACCAGTATGGATCGCGACGGCACCCGTAACGGCTTTGATATCGCTTTGACACGCGCGGTATCGGACGCCATCGATATTCCGGTGATCGCCAGCGGCGGCGTTGGTAATTTGGATCATCTGGTCGACGGCATTTTGCAAGGGCATGCAGACGCGGTATTAGCCGCCAGTATCTTTCACTACGGCGAATTTACCGTACAACAAGCCAAACAGTATATGGCGCAGCATGGCATCGAAGTGCGGTTATAATGTTAAAATTACGGGAAAAATCGATAATTGAACGGACAGAGCGCTCAACTTATGCTCCCTGACACTTGGCTTGGCAAAATCAATTGGCCGGAAGACGGACTGATTCCGGTGATCGCTCAGGAAGCGGGAAGCGGAAAAATCCTCATGGTGGCGTGGATGAATCGCGATGCGCTCAAACTGACTGTGGAAAAAGGTGAAGCCATATACTGGTCGCGTTCGCGCAAAAAACTGTGGCATAAAGGCGAAGAATCCGGTCACACCCAAAAAGTGAAGGAAATTTACCTGGATTGCGACGAAGATGTGCTGTTGCTCATGGTCGAACAAACCGGTGGAATCGCCTGTCATACCGGGCGGCACAGTTGTTTCTTCCAGAAGCTGGAAGGCAATGAATGGGTAGTTGCAGCGCCCGTGGTCAAAAATCCGGAAGAAATCTACATCAAATGACGGACACATCAATACTTCATCGCCTCGCGGAAACCATCGAAGCGCGCAAAACAGCCGATGCGAACAGCTCGTACGTCGCCAAACTGCTGCGCGGCGGCCAAGATAAGATACTCAAAAAAATTGCGGAAGAATCCGCCGAAACATTGATGGCATCGAAAGACGGCGACACCAACCAAGTCATTTATGAAACCGCCGATTTGTGGTTTCATTGTTTGGTACTGCTCGCCCACCACGGATTAACACCGGACGATGTTCTGCGGGAACTGGAAAGACGCGAAGGTGTTTCCGGAATTGCAGAAAAAGCTTCTCGAAAAACGGACTAGCTATGGATAACTGTATATTCTGTAGAATCGTGCGCGGGGAAATTCCTTCCAATAAAGTCTACGAAGATGAAGATATTCTCGCTTTTCACGATGTCAACCCGGCTGCGCCGGTGCATTTCTTACTGATCCCCAAGCTGCATATCGATTCGCTGGCCGATGTGCAGGAGAATCACCGGGATTTGTTGGGGAAAATGCTGTTATTAGCGCCGAAACTGGCGAAAGAACAAGGCTGTGAAAACGGTTTCCGCACCGTTATCAATACCGGGCGGGCGGGCGGCCAGGAAGTATTTCATTTGCATTTCCATATCATCGGTGGCCGGGAACATCTGCCCGGTATGATTCACCGCGGCTAGACCGGTGCTGTTTCACCTAACAGGAGAAAGTCATGGGCACATTTAGCATCTGGCATTGGATCATCGTGCTGGTCATTGTTGTTCTGGTATTCGGCACAAAGAAATTGCGCAATCTCGGTAGTGACTTGGGCGGTGCGTTGAAAGGATTCAAGGAAGGCATGAAAGAATCGGAAAGCGGCTCTGCTCCATCACCGCATTCAAACCCAACCAACGAACCGGTCATCGAAGTTACCGCAAGCAAAGAAGCCGGCGCGAATACTTTCAAAGAAAGCGGTAACGCACCCAGCGGCAGCGATCGCCCGCTATCCGGCGCTGAAATTAAGGAAAAAACACATACCCGGACTTAGATCATCCGTTTTCTGCGGAGAAACTCAGTCATGCGTAAATCAATGATGTCATCAACCCGAACCCGATCAGTGCAGCTAAATGTTTGATATTAGTTTTATGGAATTGCTGGTGATCTCGATCGTGGCTTTGATCGTCATCGGACCCGAACGGCTGCCCGCTGTAGCACGCACAGTCGGTCATCTGTACGGGCGCTGCCGCAACTTTGTCTATGCCATCAGAACCGACATCCATAACGAAATGCGCATGGAAGAACTGAAAAAAATGCAGTCTTCCGTACAGGAAACGGCGCAGTCGATTGAAGATTCGGTGCAGCAAGGTGTCGATCGTTTAAAATCGGCGATGACCGAAGGCAATAACGAACAACCCTCGCCCGCGGACTCACCATCACAACCGGCAAACCAAACACAGCCAACCCCGGACAGCGGTGCTGCCGCGCAAATCGGCCATGATCAGGATAAGAAGTAGCCACATAGTGCGCACAATGCGGGCCACCCGGTATTTATCGATACCGGCTCAACATCAACAGCAAGGGCGCGATCATCATGCTTGAAGGCTCGTTCCTATCCCACTTGGTGGAACTGCGCGTCCGCATGATCCGCATCCTGGGCGCGCTGCTGCTCGGATTCCTGCCGTGCGCTTTTTATGCGCGTGAGTTGTACACCCTGCTGGCGCAGCCGCTGCTGGAAAAACTGCCGCAAGGCGGACAGATGATCGCCACCGATGTGGCAACGCCGTTTTTCGTACCGATGCAAGTGGCGATGATGATGGCGTTTGTCCTCACTTTGCCGCATACGCTGTATCAAATCTGGGCTTTCGTCGCGCCTGGACTCTATTCGCACGAAAAACGCCTGGCGCTGCCGCTGGTCATCGGCAGCAGCTTTTTGTTCTTTTGCGGCATGGCGTTCGCCTACTTCGCCGCACTGCCGGTGGTATTCGAGTTCATCACCTATTTCGCGCCCGAAGGCGTGGCCGTAATGACCGACATCAGCAAGTACCTGAGCTTTGTTTTATCTATGTTTATCGCATTCGGCGTAACTTTCGAGGTACCGGTGTTCGTCATCGTGCTGGTCAGAACCGGCGTCATCACCGTTGAAAAACTCAAGGAAGTTCGCCCTTATGTCATTGTCGGCGCATTCGTCATCGCCGCCATTTTCACACCACCCGATGTGGTTTCACAATTCATGCTGGCGGTGCCTTTATGCCTGCTCTACGAGCTCGGCATCTTCATCGCCGTATTCATGCAAAAAAAACAGCAATCGGAAGAAAAAGCTGCGGCGGATAGCTCAAAACAAAAAGATATTCCAGCCAAAACCGATTGATCGAGCTACCCGGCTTGGTTTTCATGAAAAACCGGTAGCCGTAAAAAAAACAAAAATCGCTATAATGCAACCAACGCACCCTCTATCGATCTAAAAAATTCGTTATAACCGTTGTCTGCAAGGAGATTCGCGATGTTCAATAGCCGCTCTGCCGCTGATACAGCAATCCGGATGACCGTGTTTACCGTTATTTTCTATATCAATACAGCCACCATCGCTTTTGCCCAATCTTCCGGAGCGGACCAAAACCAACGGCAGCAGCCGCAATCGCAACATCTGACGGCGCAACCATCGCCCGGCAGCCCGCCCGGCGTCAATCAGCCGCCGCGAATCATTCACCGCACCGGTACGGCCATTGCGCCGCCGCGCAACAGTATCAGCATCAAAAGCACGGACGCGGGCATCATACACCGCCAGCCGCCGGCAACCGGATGCAGCAATTGCGGGGTTATCGATTTCGTCAACAGAATCGGGCAAGGCCCCGGCCTCAATGCCATCGCCGGCGGCGTGATCGCCGGCACCGTTGCGCGGGAAGTGATGCGCCAAAATCCGCATCCGCATGGCACGGGCAATCCCGGCGCCATGCAAAGCCCCCATGCGGGAGGAACCGCTCAGCCGCACGATCAGTACCAGGTCGGCATCACCATGAACGATGGCAGTCAAGCCATCATCGCGCTTCCGGATGCCACGCAATTTCATCAAGGCGATCGCGTCAAATGGGTCGATGGTGTACTGACGCTTGATCGCCAATAACAGCCGGAATCACCTCATGAGCTGGAAAAAATAACCGTGAACTCCCAATCGCTTAAACACCTCGAACTGCCGATTGAAGGCATGACATGCGCAGCCTGCGCGGCGCGTATCGAGAAAAACCTGAACAAGCTGCCGGGCGTCGAGGCAGCCGTCAATTTCGCCAATGAAAAAGCGCAAGTAAACTACGATGAAAGCCAAGTCGATACCGGTGCATTGATTAAAGCCATCGAGAAAGCCGGTTTTCACGTCACACCGCGCACAGTACAGTTGCAACTGCACAAAATGACCTGTGCCGCTTGCGCCGGTCATATCGAAAAGGCGCTCAATCGGTTGCCCGGCGTCACGGCCGCCGTCAATGTCGCCACCGAAACGGCGCGAGTCAATTTCGCGCCCGGTGCAGTCACCGTTGACCGCTTGATTCGAGCCGTGATCGACGCCGGTTACGACGCCAGCGAAATCAGCGAATCCGGTCATGCCGAGGAAAAAGCGCGGCGGCTCGCTGCCTACCAAGCCGAATTGCGATTATTTTGGATTTCAGCGCTGCTCACCTTGCCGTTGGTGCTGCAAATGGGTGCTATGTTCACCGGTCACGACATGGACATGCTGCCGCGCTGGCTGCAATGGCTCTTGGCGACACCGGTGCAGTTCTGGATCGGCCGCCGCTTCTATACCGGTGCGTGGCATTCGTTGCGCGGCGGCGGCGCGAACATGGATGTGCTGGTTGCGCTGGGCACCAGCATGGCGTATGGCTTCAGCGCTGCGGTTACAGCCTTCGAGCTGGAGCAGCATGTTTATTTCGAAGCCAGCGCAGCCATTATTACGCTGGTGCTGCTCGGCAAGTTGATGGAAGCGCGCGCCAAGGGAAAAACTTCCGAGGCCATTGAGGCCTTGATCCGGTTGCAACCCAAAACGGCCCGCATCGAGCGTAACGGCGAGATTCTCGAAGTTCCGGCCAGTAGTCTGCAAGTCAACGATGTCTTCATCGTACGCCCCGGTGAAAGCTTGCCAGTCGATGGCGTCGTTATCGAGGGAAATTCCAGTATCAACGAATCCATGCTGACCGGTGAGAGCCTGCCGGCCGGCAAGCAGGCAGGCGCCAAAGTTTTCGCCGCCACACAAAATATAAACGGCCTGCTCAAATGCCGCGCCACCAGCGTGGGCACGCATACGCAGCTGGCCGCCATCATTCATCTGGTCGAACAAGCGCAAGGCTCGAAAGCGCCCATCCAGCGCCTGGCCGATACGATCTCGGGTATTTTCGTTCCGGTTGTCGTGGTCATCAGCCTCTTAACCCTGGGTATTACCTGGTGGCTCACGCACGCCTTTGTTGCCGCACTCATTAACGCCGTCGCCGTGCTGGTGATCGCATGTCCTTGCGCATTGGGGCTGGCCACGCCGACCGCAATCATGGTCGGTACCGGACGCGGCGCGCAAATTGGCGTGCTGGTCAAAAACGCGGCGGCGCTGGAACATGCGGAGAAAATCCAAACCCTGATTGTCGATAAAACCGGTACTTTGACCGAAGGCAAACCCGAAGTCACGGATATCATCCCGGCCCATTCCATCAGTGCGCAGGAATTGTTGCAGACCGCAGCATCACTGGAACAAGGATCCGAACATCCGCTGGCGCGTGCGGTTCTGGATAGCGCGCAGAAGCAGCAGTTACCGCTGCACGCCATCGCGGATTTTTCCGCCATCGCCGGTAGCGGCATCATGGCGCGGATCAATGGCGTGCAATACCTGCTGGGCTCTCCCAAATTTCTTGCGCAACAAGGTGCCACGCTGGAAGAAAAACCGCTGACCGCGTTGCAAAACGAAGGAAAAACCGTCGTGGCCGTTGCATGCGTCACTGAAAATAAGCCTCAATTGCTCGGCTACCTGGCGATTGCCGACCGGCTGCGCGCCACCTCGATTAAAGCGGTCAAGCGACTGCAAGCGATGGGTATCGACGTGGTGATGCTGACCGGCGACAACGCCATGACGGCCGCGGCGATCGCCGAACAAACCGGCATTTCGCACTATCGCGCCGAGGTTCTGCCGCAGGACAAAGCGGCGGAAGTCGCCAAGATGAAAAACAGCGGCAAGTTTACCGCCATGGTCGGTGACGGCATCAACGACGCACCGGCTCTGGCTGCCGCGGATGTCAGTTTCGCCATCGGCGCCGGATCGGACGTCGCCATAGAAACCGCCGATATAACCCTGATACGCAATGATCTGATCAGCGTTGCCGACGCTATTTCCTTATCGCGCGCCACGCTCAGGAAAATCCGCCAGAATCTGTTCTTCGCTTTCGTTTACAATACCCTGGGTATTCCATTGGCAGCCGCCGGCATGCTCAATCCGGTCATCGCCGGCGCCGCTATGGCCATGAGCTCGGTATCGGTCGTCAGCAATTCATTGCTATTAAAACGCTGGCAAGCCAATCATTAAGAAAATTATTTTTGGGAGTCGTCATCATGCAAACCGCCACGATCAAAATCAAAGGCATGACCTGTATGGGCTGCGTCAACAGCATCAAGACCGTGCTCAAAAATTTGCCGGGAATCGCGCAGCTGGAAGTCACGCTCGATCCCGCGCAAGCCGTCGTTCAATTCGATCCCGCCAGCACCAATCCGGATCAGCTCAAAGCAGCGATCATCGATGCGGGATTTGACGTAACCGAATAAACATATTTCGCCGTTACTGATCTGCAAAGAATCAGAAATCTTTCCCCAAGCTATTTAGGTTATAGTAAAATCCAGGCCGGATTTTGTAAGATAATTCTTATACGTTAAGCCGCAAATTAATATTGCGTTATCCCAAAGAATATAAAAAACGGGATCTTATGAAGGTAACCATCGGGCTAGTCTGGCTTGAATCGATGTCGTGCGCAAGAATAATCGCAACAGCTTATGACGGTGCTAACGCTTTCGCTCACCTTATGGGCGTGCTCACGGCAAACGGTATCATTCACATCGCCGGGAAATTTGCCAGCACTTCACCGGTATTTCCGGAACATCTCAGGCGCCGGATCACATCATGCCGGGTCCGGCCATGAACTACAAACAAATAATCAATGAAGCGGTACAAAAAATTTTGTCGGTTATCGATTCGGTTATTATCGTTACCAACGAAAAAGGTATCATCATTGAAGCCAATCGCAGCGCCTGTCAATTATTCGGTTATAGCATAGAAGAATTAACCGGTAATCCGGTCCATCTTTTGCTGCCGCCGTATTACCGCGAACAGCACGCTGATGCACTGGAGCAATTCGTACTGAGTCCCGAAACGCAGCGTCCCATGAATCGACGCAATTCCGTATTAGGGTATTGCAAAGACGGCACCCTGGTTGAGCTTGAAGCCGGAATCGCCAAATTTCATACGGGTGATCAGTGGATATTGGTGGTCACCATGCTCGACATCACACAACGCAAGCAGCAACAGCAGGAATTGCTCCGCCAATCGACACACGATGCGCTTACCGGTTTACCCAACCGCAAACTGATCCTTGAGCGGCTAAACCACGCCTTGCAACGCTCGTTGCGAAGCAAACTGAATGTCGCTTTACTGTTTATCGACCTGGATGGCTTCAAGCTGATCAACGATAACCACGGCCACGAAACCGGCGATGAAGTACTGAAAATTATCGCCGCCCGGCTACTGGACCAAGTCCGGCCCGGCGATACCGTCGGACGGCTGTCCGGGGATGAATTCATTGTGTTGTGCGAACAAATTGAAAAACCGGAACTAATTGCGAACCTGGCCATGCGCATCAATGACGCGCTGAAGGAAATGATTCAACATCAAGAATTGAATCTATTGGTTACCGCGAGTATCGGCATCATTATCGGCCACGGTCAACAATATTCAGCCGATGAAATGATGCGCTCGGCGGATACGGCTATGTACGAAATGAAACAAAGAGGCCGCGATGGATGGCAATTTTTTAACGACCAATTGCAATGGCAAGCGCAACAAAAAAACTCGATCAGCCTGGGATTACGCCGGGCACTCGAGGGCAATGAATTTTCTTCTGTTTTTCAACCGATTATTGCACTGCATACGAAACAAATTGCCGGTGCCGAGTTGCTGTTGCGTTGGAATTTGGATGGAAAAGCCGTCTCCCCGGAAATTTTTATCCCGGTTGCGGAAATGACCGGCATGATCTATTCCATCGGCGAGTGGGTGTTTCGCGAAGGCTGCAAAGCACAAGCCAATTGGCGGCAGCGCTGGAAAGAAGAGGCGCCCTTTGTCGCGATTAATCTGTCTGCACGGCAATTGAATCAAAAACAATTAGCCGCGAATTTTGCGGCAATACTGCAAGAAACGGGAGCCGATCCTGCCGGGATTGTGCTTGAGTTAACGGAAATGGCTCTGATGCCGGATGTTATTGAATCGAATCTAACCATACTTCATCAGTTAGCGGATTTAGGTTTGCAAATCGCCATCGACGATTTCGGAACAGGACACTCGTCATTAACACAATTGATTCAACTGCCCATCAGCCAGCTAAAAATCGGCAAATCGTCTGTCGATGATCTGGAAAATCAGCAGAATACAAGCGTATTGATCGATGCGATCGTGCGTTTGGGACACTCCTTAGGATTACAGCTCGCCGTGGAAGGTATAGAAACGGAGGCGCAATTGGCAGAACTCAAACGCTATGATTGCGATTTCATTCAGGGCTATTTCTTTCATTCACCGATGCATGAACAGAGTTTCATCCAGCACATGGACCATCAAGTGATGAAAAACAACTGACGGCATTATTGGATGCCGGAATGCAATTCACATTGAGAAGATCACAGCAAACTTCTTGCTGCAGAAATGAACAATGCCCATTGGCGGATATGCAATATCTTCACCAAATGGGCATTGTATTAAGGATACTCGACTGACTTCGCCCCGCTTATCACTTTTGGTGATGGTTCATGTTTTGAAAAATGTAAGTTTTAGCAAAACCGAACCACGGGCAACGATCATTCTTTCAGTCTAGAATACGCCGTAAACAATTGCTCCAATAACAAGGAAAGCAGCTGTTGAAATGAAGAACAATCTTAAAACTTGTGCGTCTGTTTCTCTTCTGTTGATTTCGGCCATAACAATCTCCTTTGATTAAGAATTAAAACCGATCAGTGACCGGTCCCTCCACATACGATTACAAAACTTTATAACCGTTTAACTTTATTCTCTGTTCCCCAGATTCACTGCAATAGCGATCTTTCCTTTATAGAACCGAGTACTTTATCCGCAATCATCTTGCACCATTCAGATTATTGCGCCCGCTGATTCTAACTCACATTTAACAACAATGAAAGTATTGAAATTGAGCATACTCTTTTTTTATTATAAAAATCCACAGAACCAGCACAATATCTCATCTCAAACTAGTAGGTTATGTAAGTGATTGCGCGCGATTTCCATTCACTCAATCAATAACAATCGATTTATAGCTTCAAAGGCTTCGCATAGCCAGTCAGTTCGAGGTAGCCGCGCCCGGCCGCTTGATTGTCCCGGGTCAGAGTTACCGCCCCTTCCCAGTAAATCGAGCCGGTTGATTGGCTTGAATCCAGTTCCTGATCGTCCAGCAACGGTGTGAGCCGCCATTCGATTTCGGCTGTGCGGATGTGCATGGCAACAGGATAATCCGCTTCCGTATGCGGCGATCGCCAAGTACGAATCGGGGTGAATTCCACTTCTTCCGGCGCAAAAAACCGCATATTCCCGCTCGCATCGCGCAGCGCGGCATACGCCCAGACTTTACCGCCGCCTTTGCGGCGAATCTGAAAGGCCATCAGTGCCGAACCGTCATCCAAGTTGGCGCCGGTCCAATCCCAGCCATCCGCAGCGGGATCGAGATAAGCCGTCGACCATTCATGATCCAGCCAAGCGCTGCCAGTAACCTTAACCGGCTTGCCGTTGCGTAACACGGCGCCGGTCACTTGCAAATGCGGTTCGCTGTAATAGTAGCTCGCTTGCTCCGGTTCCGGTCCTTTACGCGAGAAACCGTTTTGATCTTGCAGCATCGCCATTTGCGTTGGTGTCAGCGATAACCGCAAACCGAAATCGCTGCCTTGCATATCGACTTGGTAACGCCCGTCCGCTTCCCGCACCAGCGTCCAATCGTCCAGTTTCACTTCGGTATTGCCGGGTTTGGCATAAGCCAGATCGAACCCCTCGCGCAACGATTTCTCTTCGTGCATCAATTTTCCCGCATCCGGATCGGACAACGCCAGATGCGCGATGATCAGATATTTCGCGGCAAACCGGCTGGGATTATCGTGATTCTGATCGGTCGCGTAGCGGAAAAAAGTCACCTGAAAACCCAATGGTTTTTTGTCCTCAGTCTCCAACCAGCCGGTGATATACCACCACTCGATGCGAAAATCCTGGTGCGCGCCGTAGTCTTGCGGAAAAACGAGCTGGTAACCCGGTGTGACCGGCTTCAGCCGGCTCGACTCGGCCAGCGCCTCCATTGCGAGAAAACCGAACAGCATCAGCATGAGCACAATCATGCCTTGTGCGTTAGTCTTAATCTGCTTACAGAACTTCATTACCAATCCTCCTTCACCGCGCGCACCACCTCGCCGGAAACCGCCCGCCGTCCGGCCAGCAATGCCGTCAACGCGGCTGCAACCAGCATAATCAAAGCGATCATGGCCAGCCAATTCCACGGCAGATGCAGTTCCATGGTCCAATGAAAGGATTGCGGATTGACGATAAATACCAGAATCAGGCTGATACTCCATCCCAATACAAACCCAAGAACCATTCCCAGCGCGGTCAGCAACCCTCCTTCCGCTGCCAGCATGGCAAGAATCTGCCGCCGCATGACACCGATATGACGCAGCATGCCGAATTCCTTGATACGCGCCAGTGTCTGCGCGGAAAAACTGGCCGCCACACCGAGCAGGCCGATCACCACCGCTATCAACTCCAGTAAATACGTCACCGCAAAACTGCGGTCAAAAATTTCCAAACTCAAGGCGCGCATATCGCTCGAACGCGATATCTCCAGCGCCGCGCCGAACGGCAATTGGCGCAATCCGGCAACCGCCGCATCAAGACTAACGCCCGGCCGCACCCACAGAGCCACGGTATTGATACTCAAATCGCCGGTCAATGCTTGATAATCCGCCAACTGCATCTGAATCGCGCCGAATTGACGGCCATAGTCGCGCCACACCCCGGCAACCAGGAATTCGCTGGGTGTTGCGCCGACCGGCAAGGTCACTTTATCCCCTACCCGGTAGCCGTATAAATCCACCATCGCTTCCGACACCCACACCGGCATGACATTTTCCGGCAATGCTCCGGGAGCAATCATGTCATCCGTCAACGGCAATGTGTTGCGAGCATCGGCCTGATCGACAGGCCGGGCGAACAGCGTGATTTCAGGGCGATTCACATCCAGCGTCAATTGCTGAGTACGGAAAAAATCCAGCCGGTCGAAACCAGGCAGCCCGGCAATCGCCTTTTGCGCATCCGCTTGCAAATCGCCGCTGGCGGCAGCGCGCACGTATAAATCCGCCGGCAGCACCCGCCCCAGCCAATGATCGATCGAGATGCGAAAACTCGTCACCATGATCGCCATCGCCACCATCAGGCTGAAACTCGCCAATATGCCGCCCAGCGCGATGGCGGCCTGATTCGGCGCATTCGCCAGACGCGCCAGCGCCAGCGTGGACACAACGCCGCTCCGGCGCTGCTGCCATCGGGCCGATAAAGCTGAAAAAAACCATGCGGTCAAACGCGGCATCAGCGCAATACCACCGATCAGCAGCAATGAAATGGCCAAATAACCGAAAATAGGCAACTCGAAAACCGGCGGCAGTTGCGTAAATAACAACGCAACGAGCAAACAAATCAGTGCAAACCACGGCGTGGACAATTTCGCCATGGCCGTATCCTCGCTGCCGGAGCGCAATGCCACCGCCGGTTTGGCGCGCGCCGCTTCCAATGCCGGAATGATGCTGCCCAGCACCGTCACGACCAGACCCACGGTGAAAAATAGCGCCGCATCCCAGGGATCGGAATGGATGCCCGGTTTAACGCCGGGAAAAAAATTAGTGCCCAAATCGCCGCCCAGCAACCGGATTGCCAGCACCGCAACCGCATAACCCAATGCCAATCCGAGCAACGAGCCGATTACTCCGAGAATTCCGCCTTCGGTAACGATCTGCCGCAGCAATTGCCGCCGCGTAAACCCCAGCACGCGCAGCAACGCAAATTGCTGCCGCCGCCGGATGACCGACAACGCTTGCGTGGAAAACACCAGAAACGTGCCGGTAAACAGCGCCACCAGCGCCAGCATATTCAAGTTGATACGGTAAGCGCGCGACATATTGGCAATCCGTTTTTCCTGATCGGCTACTTCGGTCACCCAGTACGCGTCACCCAATTCATCAGCCAGCTTGGCTTTAAACGCCGCATGATTGACACCATCGCGCAGTTTCAGCTCGATTCGCGACAACACGCCAAGCTGCTGAAAACGCCACTGCGCCGCGCCGATATCCATCACCGCAATGCGCTGCCCGGCGCGTGCGCGTACCAAGCCGCCCGCCACGCGCAACGTAACGGCTTGCAACCCGGCGTTCAGTTGCAGCAAATCGCCTTGTTCAACCTGCAACCATTCCATCGCGGCGGGCGACAAAAAAATGGCATCGTCCGCCAGCCGGTCGAGCGTTTTCCCTTCTTCAGTCAATCCGAGCAGATCGGGTGAAATCTGCGCCGCCCGGAACATGTCAATGCCGATGATTTTCAATTTGTGATCGTTTCTGTTCTGCGCTTTGCCCGGTATCGCAACGTCAAACTCCAACACCGGATTCGCCACCGCAACGCCGTCATGATTGACCAATACGGGGTACAGCGATTCATCAAAAAACGGCTTGCGCCCGCGCACCTGCAAATCCGATTGCCCGGACAAACTTTTGCTGGCGGCGGAAAATTCGTTGAATGCAGCGGTGTTGATCAAATGAATGGAATACGCCATGGCCACGCCGATGGCAATAGCGATCAGCGCCACGCTCAGTTGCAGCCAATGCGCACGCCACTCACCGGCCAGCAGCCAACGCGATAACGTAGCCGTAGTCATACGCTCTCACCCGGTTTGGCCGGATGCAAACCATTCTTGGTTAAATTCAGCACCCGATCCGCCGTCGCAGCGGCAGCGTGCGAATGCGTCACCAGAATGCCCATCGCGCCGTTAGCTTTGATTTCCGCGCGCATCAATTGCAGGATTTCATGCGCGGTATCGGGATCGAGATTGCCGGTCGGCTCGTCCGCCAGCACCAATTTGGGCCGGTGCACCAGTGCGCGCGCAATCGCCACGCGCTGCAACTCGCCGCCCGACAACTGACGCGGAAAATGATCGCCGCGCCCCTGTAATCCAACTTGTTCCAGCATCTGTTGCACACGTTCCATGGTTGCGCCGTTCAGTAGCAACGGCAACGCAATATTCTGCGCCAGCGTCAAATGCGGCAATACATGAAACGCCTGAAAAACAAAGCCGAACTGCTCGCGCCGCAATTGCGTCGCAGCATCGTCGTCCAGCGATGAAATCGCCACACCGTTGATGCGGATCTCACCCGAATCCGGTGTATCCAATCCGGCGATCAGATTCAACAAAGTCGATTTACCCACGCCCGATTCACCCATGATCGCGACATACTCACCGGCATTCAGCGTGTAACTCAAATCGGCCAGCACCCTGCGCCCTCCGGCATACGCTTTGTTGACATTGATTAACTCAAGCATATACCCCGGCACCCCACAAAATTTTCATCAAACCCTCGCAACGTAAAAATGGCACAATGCTTCAACCCGCACGCCAATCTGTGCTTAAATGTATCACGTACGAAAAATTATTTTTAATAAATACAGGAGAACCCCATGGCACGAGCCAGCGCACGTCATATTTTGGTTAAAACCGAAGAACAATGTAACAACCTGAAAGCTGAAATCGCCAACGGCGCCAGCTTCAGCGAACTGGCACAGCAACATTCACTGTGCCCATCCGGTAAACAAGGCGGTGACTTAGGTGAATTTGGCCGCGGCCAAATGGTGCAGGAATTCGATACCGTCGTGTTCAGCGCACCGGTCGGCGAAGTGCAAGGCCCGGTTAAAACGCAGTTTGGCTATCATCTGGTGGAAGTGACGAAGCGCAGCGATTGAAAATACCAACGAGTTGAAATCAAGATGCGCCATAAGTGCCACATTATCGCTATATTCACCTTTGCTCTATGATTCCGCATGTTGCTTGAGTGCAAGCTTGCGTAAACATTGACAGATGGTGATAAAAAATTTGATGAAAGGTATTTTATGCTGACGATAGATCCAAAATTGGAAGAAAAATTAAAAGTACTGGCTAAACAAGAGCATAGTTCACCGGATGAAATCGTTACCCGGCTGGTCGATGAGTATATTCAACGGCAACAAGCATCCGGATTGTTGATTGATATCATTAACGATCTGCCTGAAATAGCGTGCTTCAAATATCAAAATCCGCTGGACATGCAAATGCAATTGCGCGATGAGTGGCATTAAGTATCTGCTGGACACCAATATTATTATCGGGCTGTATCAACGCAATCCGATGGTTCTGGATTTATTAAAGTCCAAGCAAGTTAAAATCGGCGAGTGTGCTTATAGCTCGATAACCCGCATGGAGTTATTGAGCTATCCCGCGATAACGCCTGCGGATATTAACACCATCGAATCTTTGCTGGCACGAATGACGCACTTACCCATCATCCTTGGTATTGAAAACAAAGCGATCGAAATCAGGCGCAATCAGCAAATGAAATTACCCGATTCAATCATCTCTGCGACGGCTCAGCACCATCAGCTTGAATTGCTGACACTGGATAAGAGATTAATGGGAAAACAATAAAGGGACTCATGGCACGAACCAACGCACGCCATCTCTTGATCAGAACCGGAAAACGATGTGGCAGTCAGAAAACCGAAATCGAAAACAGCGCCAGTTTCGCCGGAATAGCCCAATGACATTACTCTCCGCCAATCCGGCAAGCAAAGCGGTGAATCCGGCCGCAGGTAAATTGATGGTATTGGAAGACCCAACATGCAGATACAAAGCCGAGCAAGACAAATCCTGATTCATGTCCTGGCACTGGTATTGGTTGGCATTGTCTGGGGACTGGCGATACCGCACACACCGTTTCCTCGGCTGGCATTGAGCGCGCATATTCAAGCTGTGCTGAACGGTATGCTGTTCACTTTGATGGCGGTGCTGCTTCTTACGCTGCCGCATAAGGTCAGCGCGCGCTCGGCTTTGATTATGCTGATTGCGGCTTGCTTGACGTGGCTCACCGTCATTTCCGAAATCGCCAATGCCTGGTGGGGTACTGCGGAATCGTTGGCAATCGCGGCGCAGCAGGCCGGTGCCAGCGGTGCTGCTGTGTGGCAGGAGCAGTTTGTCAAACTGACGCATATCCCGGCCAT
>JAFEEV010000231.1 GCA_018240935.1 Pseudomonadota bacterium | reverse complement strand
TAGAGTGATTGTGCAGGCAGGTATAACGGCATAGCTCCAAACATCATTTCTTTGTAACTTTGGCTTGCTTTCATTGTTTCCTGCCACCTATAATTGCACCCAAATTTTCAACCTTTTTTGCTAACCATGCAAAAAGGTTTCACGTGAAACATTTCAACTGTAATTTCTTCGTATCGCTCGGATTTTCAATGGTTTTAGAACAATGAATCATCATTCGGATTTTGACATTATTGTAGTTGGTGGCGGGCATGCCGGGACAGAGGCGGCGCTGGCGGCGGCGCGCATGGGGTGCCAGACGCTTTTGCTGACGCATAACATCGAAACCATCGGGCAGATGTCGTGCAATCCGTCGATTGGTGGTATCGGTAAGAGTCATTTGGTGAAGGAAATCGATGCATTAGGTGGCGCGATGGGCATGGCGGCGGATGAGGCCGGGATTCAGTTTCGCGTGTTGAATTCGAGCAAAGGACCGGCAGTGCGGGCGACGCGCGCGCAGGCCGACCGGGTGCTGTACAAACAAGCAATCCGCAGCCGGGTGGAGAATCAACCGAATTTGCGCGTGATGCAGCAAGCGGTCGACGATTTGATCGTCGAGCAGGATCGCGTGGCGGGCGTGGTGACACAGTTACAGCTCAAAATCCGTGCGCGTGCGGTGATTCTGACGGTCGGCACGTTCCTGGCCGGGTTGGCGCATATCGGCAAGACCCATTTCAAAGCGGGCCGCGCGGGCGATCCGCCAGCGTTAACGCTGGCGCAACGGTTGCGCGACATGGAATTTCCGGCGGGACGGCTGAAAACCGGCACGCCGCCGCGCATCGACGGGCGCAGTCTGGATTATTCCAAATTGCTGGAACAGCCCGGTGACCAACCGGTGCCGTTTTTTTCGTTGATCGACACCGGCATTCAACATCCGCGCCAGATTTCGTGCTGGATCACGCATACCAATAGCGAAACGCACGGCATCATCCGCGACGGTTTGGTGGATTCGCCGCTGTTCACCGGAAAAATCGAAGGCATCGGGCCACGTTATTGCCCGTCGATCGAGGATAAAGTGGTGCGCTTTTCCGAGCGCGCCTCGCATCAGATTTTTCTCGAACCGGAAGGGTTGCATACCCATGAGATTTATCCGAACGGCATTTCGACCAGTTTGCCGTTCGACGTGCAGGTCAAGCTGATTCATTCGATCGCCGGACTGGAAAACGCGCATATCACGCGCCCCGGTTACGCCATCGAGTACGATTATTTCGATCCGCGCAATTTGAAGCGTTCGCTGGAAACCAAAACCATCGGGAATTTGTTTTTTGCCGGACAAATCAACGGCACCACCGGTTACGAAGAAGCCGCCGCGCAAGGTTTGCTGGCGGGTATCAATGCCGCGCTTAAGATTCAGGAGCGCGATGCGTGGTCACCGCAGCGTCACGAAGCGTATCTCGGTGTATTGGTCGACGATCTGGTGACGTCCGGCGTGACAGAACCGTACCGAATGTTTACCAGCCGCGCCGAATATCGCTTGCAACTGCGCGAGGACAACGCCGATTTGCGTTTGACCGAAACCGGCAGAAAGCTGGGATTGATCGAAGAACAACGCTGGGCGGCGTTTTCCGCCAAGCAGGAAGCCATTTTGCAGGAACAGCAGCGGCTCGATTCGATCCGCGTTTTGCCCGCCACACTGCCGGAACAAGATGCGATTCGCGTGCTCGGCAAAGGCATCGAGCGCGAATACACCTTGACCGAATTGCTCAAGCGTCCCGATGTCACGTATGCATCGCTGATGACGTTGCCCGGCGCGGGCGAAGCGGCCGTTAATGCGCAAGTCGCCGAGCAGGTGGAGATTCAAGCCAAATACCACGGCTATATCCAGCGCCAGCAGGAGGAAGTGGCGCGCCAGGCGCAATACGAACATACGCTGTTGCCGAAGGAGATCGATTACCGCGCGGTGAAAGGTTTGTCGAACGAAGTGCAGCAGAAATTGAATCAGCACAAGCCGGAAACCGTCGGGCAGGCATCGCGCATTTCCGGTGTGACCCCGGCGGCGATTTCGCTGTTGCTGGTGCATTTGAAACGCGGTTTTGCGGTCAATGACAAACAACAGACCGCATGAGCCTGTTGCCGCAAATCGAGCAGTCGTTGCAGGCACTGGCGATCGATTCCAGTGCCGGAATCGCACCCCTTGCCAAAAGCATTGAGCGTTATTTAGCCCTGATCGAAAAATGGAACCGGGTGCATAACCTGACGGCGATCCGCGATCCGCGCGACATGCTGGTGCAACATATCATGGATAGTTTGGCGGTTGTGCCGCATATTTGCGGTCCGCGTATCGTCGATGCCGGTACCGGTGCGGGGCTGCCGGGCATACCGATTGCATTGGCGAGGCCGGATTGGCAAATAACGTTGGTGGAAAGCAATCAGAAAAAAGCCGTTTTTTTGCAGCAAGTTAAAATCGAACTGGCATTACACAATGTGGAAATCAGGGCGCAGCGCATCGAGGATGTCCGTTTGACCGGCACAGTCGGCACCATCATCACGCGGGCGTTTTCCGAATTGGGTAAGTTTGTCGCGCTGACCCGTAATTTAACCGCGGAAAACGATGCGGATCGCCGCTGGGTGGCGATGAAGGCGAATTGTGCCGACAGTGAATTGCAGCAGATCGTTGATCCCTTTTACCTCGAAGAAATCATTCCGCTGACCGTGCCCGGGTTGGATGCGGCGCGGCAACTGGTGATCATCAAGCAACGGATTTGATCCGGATTCAAGTATTCTGGAGTGCATGCGATGACAAAAATTCTAGCGATTGCGAATCAAAAAGGCGGGGTCGGCAAAACCACCACCAGCGTCAATCTGGCCGCCAGTCTGGCGGCGTCGGACATGGATGTGCTGCTGGTCGATCTCGACCCGCAAGCCAACGCCACAATGGGCAGCGGAACCGACAAGCAGGTTGCCCGCACCACGGTTTACCAGGTGCTATTGGGCGATGCGCCAGTCCAGGCGGCGCGCATCGCCAGCACGCAAGGTAAATACGACCTGATTCCCGCTAATCGCGATTTGGCCGGCGCGGAAGTGGAAATGGTCGGCTTCGAGCGGCGCGAGGCGCGCCTTAAGACTGCGCTGGAGCCGGTTCAGGATGAATATGATTATATTCTGATCGATTGTCCGCCGGCGTTGAACCTGTTGACTTTGAACGGTTTATGCGCGGCGCACGCGGTGATGATTCCGATGCAATGCGAATATTACGCGCTGGAGGGGCTGAGCGATCTGGTCAATACCATCAAACGGGTGCGCAGCAGTTTCAACCCCACGCTGCGCATCGAAGGATTGCTGCGCACCATGTTCGACCCGCGCAATATTCTGGCGCAGCAGGTTTCCGATCAACTACAGAAGCATTTCGGTAATAAGGTTTACCGCACCGTAATTCCGCGCAATGTGCGCCTGGCCGAGGCGCCCGGTTTCGGTTTGCCGGTGCTGTACCACGACGGGCAATCGAAAGGCGCGCAGGCGTACCTGGAACTGGCGCGGGAAATTTTGGCGGCTAGCCCGGCTTAATGAAAACGAGGAATCCTTAACATGACAAAACCAAGAGGATTGGGGCGGGGGTTGGACGCGCTGCTGGCAGGCAGCGGAGTGGATGAGACCGGCGGAGATTCCTTGCAGAATCTGGCCATTACCCAATTGCAGCCCGGCAAATACCAGCCGCGCACCAATATGGATCAAACGGCGCTGGCGGAACTGGCGGAGTCGATCAAGGCGCAAGGCATCATGCAGCCGATTCTGGCGCGGCCTATCGATACGGATCGGTTTGAAATCATCGCCGGGGAACGCCGCTGGCGCGCCGCGCAATTGGCCGGATTGGCCGAAGTGCCGGTATTGATCCGCAAAGTTCCCGATGAATCGGCGCTGGCCATGTCGCTGATCGAAAACATCCAGCGCGAGAACCTGAATCCGCTCGAAGAAGCGATGGGAATTCAGCGCTTGATCAACGAGTTCGGCATGACGCACCAGACCGCCGGGGAAGCGCTGGGCAATTCGCGCAGCACCATTTCCAATTTGCTGCGTTTGCTGAATTTGTCCGCGCCGGTGCAGGAATTGATGATGCAAGGTAAAATCGACATGGGGCATGGCCGCGCCCTGCTGCCGCTGGCGCCGGTGCAGCAGATTAAAATCGCCAACGCGATTGTGCAAAAACAACTGTCGGTGCGCGAAACCGAGAAGCTGGTCAATCAAATCGAGCATCCCCTGCCGAAAAAGGTGAAAAAGCCCGACCGCGATTTGCTGCGGTTGCAGGAAGATGTTTCCGAGCGTTTGGGCGCGCAGGTGGCGATCAAACCGAAAAAGAACGGCCAGGGCAATATCGTGATTCACTATACCAGCCTGGATCAATTGGACGATATTCTCAGCAAATTTTGAAATGACCGAATAAGGAAAATTATGGACGCAAGACTGCTTGATATTCTGGTTTGCCCGTTGTGCAAAGGCCCGCTGATCTATAAAAAGGACGACAAGGAACTGATTTGCAAGCCCGACCGGCTGGCGTTTCAAATCAAGGATGGCATTCCGGTGATGCTGGCCGACGAAGCGCGCCGCATACCGGATGAAGTTGAAATCCAATAAGGCTGCGCCGCATCATGAATACGTCTATGACGCTTGAGCCGCGCGTTGCGGCTATCCTGGGCGCGCTGGTCGCCGATGCCGCGGCGCTGGGTTTGCATTGGCTGTACGATCCCGAGCGCATCGCGCACATCGAGAAAACCAAAGGATTGGTTTTTCTGCAACCGGATGCCAATGATTACGCCGGTGTCAGCGGTTATTTCGCGCACGGCAACAAGCAAGCCGGGGACTCATCGGCTTATGGCGAACTGTGCCATTTGATGCTGCGGCATATTGCGCGGCACGGCAAATTCTATCGCGTCGATTACCAAAGCGAATATCGCAGCTATTTCGGTCCCGGCGGCGGGTATCAAGGTTATATCGATTCGCCGACGCGGGTAACCCTGCAAACACTGCTGCCGCTCAAACCGGAAGACTTTCCGCTGCAATCCGGCGCCGACGACGATCAGTTTGCCGCATTGGCGGCGCTGCCAGCTCTAGTGGCGGCCCATCATGAATCACCAGACGCGCTGAACGCGAAAATCGAGCAAGCGGTGCGTTTGACCAATCATAACGATACCGCCGTTGCGGCGGCGCAGTATGCCGGATGCGTTCTGTTGGCGGTGCTGAACGGCCAGCCGATCCAGCAGGCACTGACCGGTTCACTCCCGTTCGCCGGTGAGAAGTTAAGACCGCTGCTGGACGAAGCATTGCAGGTAAAAACGCTGGACTGCGCGGCTGTTGCCAAGCGTTTCGGTAACGCCTGCCATGTGCCGGAAGGCCTGCCGGTGATCGCGCATATCGCCCGGCACGCGCCCGATTACCGCACGGCCATCGAAGAAAACATCCGCATCGGCGGCGATAGCTGCGGGCGCGCCATCATGCTCGGCGCGCTCATGGCGGCCAGCACCGCGCAGCGGGCCGGCGCGGGCGCTTCCATTCCGCTCGAGTGGGCGGCGCGTTGCCGCAAGCTATCAGCCGCGGCGGATGGTTGCGCGCGGCTCTGAGGTTGCTTATTTTTTACAGGACAAGATTATTTTGTGGACCAATCCCCAGGGAAGCTCTGAAAAACTACTGCGCTCGGTCATACTGTGTTGAAATCAGACTCAAAATGCTCATTTACATCTTGTAAACTGCGCTTTTTCATCTGATTTCGCCTTGCCTGACCGTCGCTCGCTACC
>JAFEEV010000230.1 GCA_018240935.1 Pseudomonadota bacterium | reverse complement strand
GAGGTGCTGGAAAAAGCCAAGGATGAGTTGCGCGCGCTCTACGGAAAGCCGCGTCACGGCGGATAGGTTGCCTTCCTGACGGCCGGTCACATAGCTTTTTTTGCTTCAGCCTGTCACAATCACCAATTTCTTTTCGCCATCGTTTGTTAATCCGATAGTTTTTTCTCATGAGTTACCTCGATTTAACCGACCATCAATTAAATCCCATCAGCCATTGGGAACGGCCGCTGGACACGGCGAGCATTCCCCTGGCGCGCGATCGCGCGTTGTTCGATCAGAACGGTTACGACCTGACCGATCTCGAACAGCGCTATGCCGAGGCCAATCTGACGCAAGCGCTTTCGCACCGGGAACACCGGCACGCATTGAAAGCGCCGTGGTTCACGCAACCAGACCGGGTCGAAGGCGCGGTGTTGAATCACAGTTTGCTGTTCGAGCGCAAAGGTTATGCCGGGGAAGCGCTGCAACAACTGCAACACTGGGCGAAAGCCAATCCGCTGATCTATAAGATCATCCGCATCCGGCCGAAATGGGGGCTCGATTTCAGCATCGACTACGCCGACCGTGACGGCAACGTATTCGAAGTGCTGCACTGGGAATACGACGGTTTCGAATATGCCGAAGTCGAGGATCGCAAGCAGGAGCTGGAACCGAGATTCGCTGCCATCGACTGGGACGATGCCGCCACCCGCATTCTGAAACAGAAAGACCAATGGCACCACCTCGATTTTTTCGCGCAAAGCGATTGGAAGTGCAACTACTTCGGCATCGTCAAGGAGCGCTTCAAGATGGTGATTTGGGAGTAGTATTCGGTTGAATCAGTGCAGAGAGGTTGCTGATGTTGCATATACATCCTTTTGTTCATTCACTCTAAACCCGGGAGAAAGTATGTCGGACCTCAAGGATCCCCGGGTGCTCTTTGCGGCGGAACGCACGCTGCTGGCCTGGAATCGTACCAGTCTTGCCTTGATTGCTTTCGGCTTTTTAGTCGAACGAACCGGTTTGTTGTTAAGTGCGCTAGCACCCAGCCAGGCGCACCCGGCTGGCATGATGCTGACATTCTGGCTGGGATTTGCTTTTGTCTTTCTGGGCGCAGCCTCTGCAATTTATTCATGCCGTCAGTATGCGGTTTTTCTGAAAACCCTGAATCCGGCGGAATTTCCCGAGGGGTATGGGGCTCGCTGGGGCATGCTGGTAAACGCCGCCGTGGCCATCTTGGGTGTCGGGTTGATTGTCGTGCTCTACATCGGACGTTCCTGATCACTGGGGCAAAGGATGCCGTGCCGTGTGCAGTGATTTCAAGTGCCGCGCTTTCACAAGAAAATCATGCGATTCACTGCCGTCGTATTTGGAGCCAGGAGCGCTATTCGTCGTGATGCTCCCCAAAAATAGTACAACCCGCCTATAAAAAAAGTAAGGCCGCACTATAGTTTTAAAATATAATGCAAAGTACTATTTTCTTACAAAATAGCTCTATTAATCTGACGCATCGCGTAACTTCCAGGAGGAAATAATGACAAAAAGAATCAAATTGACAAGTGCGGCTGCATGCATTTTAGGATTGACGGTATTGCCGTCGGTTGCATCGGCCGGTTTAAGCGACCATACCTTTGCCTGGACTCATGGCATTGGCAGTGCTCAACTGGTGCTGAACGGAGGAACAACATATACGGCGACCAATCGCGGCTGGGTTGACGAATTCGGCACCAATAATTTTGGCGGTGCGACAGGGAATTATATTGCCGGTACCTGCGGTTCGTCCGATTCGTGCGTTGGCAGCGATACGTTCGCGAATAACTATTTTGCATTCGATGTGCATCGTGCCGCCGGAACCACCAGTGCTGTGTTGAATTTGTATCAACCGGCAGTTGGTGAGAACGGTGGAGCGGATGGCGGTTTCTTGAGCCAGTCGGCCGCGCTGCTGTACACCTTGTTCGACGTTTCCGGCAATCCGTTAACGGATTCCGGTCTTGGAATTTTTAATGATCTGGCTTCCGGTAGCACTTACGGTTCGATCTCGGTTGATTCATCGACTAACGGCAGTATCGTGTCAATCACGCTGAATGCTGCGGCCGTGGCTGCAATCGATGCGGCTTATAATAGCACTGGTACTTTCTTTATCGGCGGCACGGTTAGTCCGGTACCGGAACCCGAAACCTATGGCATGTTATTAGCAGGTTTGGGGGTACTGGGATTTATGGCTCGCCGTAGAAATCAAGCAGCTTAATTCTCGCAGGGATGCTGTTGGAGAAATCCTGCGGCATCCATTAAGGAAGCTCTGAAAAAGGTAGCGAGCGACGGTCAGGCAAAGCGAAATCAGATGAAAAAGCGCAGTTTACAAGATGTAAATGAGCATTTTGAGTCTGATTTCAACACAGCATGATTGAGTGCAGTAGTTTTTCAGAGCTTCCTTAAGGTATCTCCATCACATCAAATCTAATGCACGCGCATACCGGAGATTTTCTTGGCGCCAAGCCAATTTTACTTGCGCAGTAATCCTCCTCCGGAGTCAGAATCCAAGCAGCAGAAACCGCAGTCAGCTCGACAGTAACCGCAATCCTATAAAATAACCGTTGAGTATCCAAGAGCAGCTTCTTTTCTTTCTTTTGTTCGATGAAACAAGCGGATGAAAGGGATTCTTATCCAAACTGAACTAATTGGAAGCCATGCACTCATACAACGCTTTCGATTTTCCAAAGCCGGGCAAGAAAAAATGTTCTACAAAGAAGCGCTCAGTCTCATCGCCATCGCGATCACGTTTGCCGCGTTTATTCCTTACATCCGGGAAATCTTCCGCGGATCGGTCAAGCCGCATATTTTTTCCTGGGTGATTTGGGGCGCGACCACGCTGCTGATTTTTCTGGCGCAATTGGAAGACAATGGTGGAGCCGGCACGTGGCCGATCGGGGTGTCGGCGAGCATTACGATATTCATTGCTTATCTGGCCTACACGAAGCGCGCGGACGTGACCATTACGCGAACCGATTGGGCGTTTTTTGCCGCAGCGCTGTTGTCGTTGCCGCTGTGGTACTGGACATCCGATCCGCTGTGGGCGGTGGTATTGCTGACCGCGATCGATGTCGCCGGATTCGGCCCGACGGTCAGAAAAGCGTATCAATTTCCATATTCGGAGTCTTTGCTGTTTTTCGCATTGTTTACGCTGCGCAATGTGCTGGTGATGCTGGCGCTGGAGAATCTTTCCGTGACGACGTTATTGTTCCCGGCCGTCATGCTGGTGATCTGCTTATGCATGATCACCATGATCGCTTACCGCAGGCGCGTTGTGACAGCGTTAAACGCTTAAGCCGTGTATGGGATCGCGCCATCAACACCGGCCATCGCGGTTGCAGTAAACTGCCCGGGTGATTCAAACAACCTCACAGTTCAATTAAAACAAAAGGCGGGCAACAATGGCTTACAAGGAATACAAAGTGCTGTACGTAACGGAAGGCGGGCTGGGAACGATTTTTCTGGGCGCTTCCGGAATCCCGGTCAAACGCTTGGAGGCGACGCTCAACAAGGAAGCGGCGGATGGCTGGACTTTGGTGTTTCAGTTTGTCGAGCAGAAGCGGTTTCTATTGTTCTGGAGGCGGGAAGCGGTCATCATCACGCTGGCGCGTTGAACCGCAAAGCGGGCTGGGCATGGGCATCGCGATGAAAAGCAGGGAAACCATTCAGGCGGATGAGGAGCGCATCAGAAAATGGGTGCGCGCATTGCCGGACGGCAAAAGGCTGCAATTTTTCCAGCAAGCCGAGCAAGCGCTGAAAGACCCCGATACATATGCCGTGCTGAATTATCTGTTCATTGCCGGATTGCATCATTTTTATCTGGGAAAATGGCTGCGCGGGCTTATCAATCTGAGTGTTTTTATCGCCGGTGCGGTTTTGCTGTTCATGCATTTTACTGCTGCCGGCTTGCTGCTGCTGATCGGTATCACCGTGATCGAACTGAAGGATTTGTTTTATTCGCAGCTCGTGGTTCAGGATTACAATAACAAGGTGATGGAAGAAATTTACCACAGCCTGATTGAAAACTGAGCAAACCGGAGTTGAATTGCGTTTCCGCGTATTTCAGCCGATCTATCAAAAATAACCACTTCATTGTCGAGTACTGTATGCACAAATGGCTGCGTTTCATCTTGTCCGGTCTGGTTCTAATGCCGTTGCTCGTATCCGCACCCGGCGCCAGCGCCGAGAAGCTGTGGAACTGGCATTATGCGGGCAGCAAAATATCGGCCAGCGGAACGTTTTCGACCGCCGAGACTGCAGATGAGCAGGGCTATTATCAAATTCTCACCATTGCCGGCCACCGCAATGGCGAGCGCATTACCAGTCTGCATCCCAGCGGCAAATCGATTCCGGGAAACGAACCGTTTACGCTGGACAATTTAGTGCGTGTCGATGCAAAAGGGCAGATCACGCCGAAGGGTTTCGGTTTCGCCACGGCCTCGGGTAACTACATCAATACTTTTTATGCCAGTTTCCTTGCCACACCGGTGTACATGGAAGTATTTGTTACGCCGACCACGTATAGCGAACTGCCGGTCACATTCACCGCCACGCCGGTTTCCGAACCGGAAATCCAGCTGGATACGCCGCCCGGTGAACCGGGAAAAATGGGCGATTAGGGAATTCCGCATCGCATGAGAAAACTGCTGCTACTCGCGCTAACCGTTCTGCTGATCGCATGTGCGGCAATGGTTCGCAACGATTTCGAACATCAACAGGAAAAATGGCGCAAAGCGGATATCGCGCATTACCGCTTTACGTTGAACTGGATCTGTTTCTGTCCGTTCCGCCATCGCATGCCGCTACAGATCGAAGTGCTGAACGGGCAGGCCGTCATGATGAAAGATAATTCCGGCCGCCCAATCACGGCAGCGGACAGCGACTATCGGCATTTTTCCCGCTACGCGACGGTCGACCGTTTATTTGCCGAGCTGCAATCGAATTTAAGCGGCAAGGCGGATAAAATCGTTGCCGTTTACCATCCGGATTACGGCTTTCCAACCCGGATCGCCGTCGATCGTATCAAGGGTGCTGCGGACGATGAATTGAGTTTGACGGTATCCGCGTTTGAGCGGCTGCCTTAGCCGCAAGATCGATCCGGGCTGTTTTAGTTGGCGATGCCGCCGGTTTGACTGGCCCAGCTGCTGGCTTGTATTTTGATGCCGGTGAATTCATCCGGACTGAGGAAACCGAGAGCGGTCAGAATCGATTGTACCGCGGCTTGATCGCCTCGTTCGTCCGCTTCCAGCAATTTAAGCGCCAGTCCCAGCCGCCCTTCGCGCCTCATCAAAGCCTGGCACATATCGTCGGAAATGCCCAGTTTGTTGACGATCTGTCGCATGTCGATGCCCAATAATTCGTCCAGCAGCGACAAAATGCCGACGATGAAAGCGCGTTCCTGGTGATTTTTGTCGTGCGGCCGTTCGGCGGCGGCGATCAGTTCCATCATTTTGCCGCGCTCCACCGCGCTTTGCATGCGCAGATCGGGCATGCCGTCTTCCGTTGTGCCGGAGGTGTACAGCAGCAGTTGTATCCATTTCAACAATTGCTCGCGCCCCAGTAACGTGATGGCGTGCCTGATTGAATTGATTTTGCGCGGTAAATCGCCGGCCACGGAATTGACCATGCGCATCAGGTTATAACTTAAGCCGGGCTGGCGTTTGAATTCCCGCTCGATTTCTTCGTGATCGCAATTATCCGTCACCAAAGTCAACAATTTCAGCAGCGACGGTTTTGCGGGATCGGCGCGTTTCACCGACATCACTTCCGGTTTGGCGAAATAGTAACCTTGGAACATCTGGAATCCCAATTGCTTGCAGCGCATTTCCTGCTCCCGGCTTTCCACTTTCAGCGCCAGCAGCAGAACCGGCCAGCGTTTCAACGCGGCGACCAGTTTTTCCAGTGCGTCCGTTTCAAGCGCCAGCACGTCGACTTTCACGACGCTGACGAGTGGCAGCAGTTGCTCGATTTTACTGTCGATGGCGACGATATTGTCCAGCGCGAATTGGTATCCCTTCTGCTTCAATTCGTTGCATTGCTGCAAGAATTCCGCCGTAATCCGCTCCGGCACCCTGACTTCCAGCACCACATGCTTGCTCGGCAGCAAACTGATGATGCCGCTCATGATCAAGTCGAGATCGGCATTGATGAAACCGCGCTGCTGCCCGAGCACATTCTGAATGCCGAAACGGCCGTAAGCGTTGGCGATCACGTTGGCCGACGCGGACAAATCGTCGGTGACCCGGGTCGTTTCCTGGGTTTGCTCCTGACGGAACAGCAATTCGTACGCGACTAAATTTTGATTGCGATCCAGAATGGGTTGCCGGCCAAGAAAATAACTTTCCATTGATTCCTCCGCGTTGATCGATAAATGCAACTGCTTGTTCGGGTAAATGAAGTTGGAATATACGGTAGGAAAGAAGCGGCCTAAAGCGGGAATAAACGAGGTTTTCCGTTCAGCGGGAGGGTTGGACAAAACTGACGCCTATTTGTCATAAGCTCCATTTCTTATTATTTTTAGTATTCTAAGGAAGCTCTGAAAAACTACTGTACTCGATCATGCTGTGTTGAAATCAGACTCAAAATGCTCATTTACATGTTGTAAACGGCGCTTTTTCATCTGATTTGGCTTTGCCTGACCGTCGCTCGCTACCTTTTTCAGAGCTTCCTTAACAATAAAAATTGCATTCGTTATGAAAAGCATTCAAGCAGTATCATGGAAAAATTTTATGTTCTTCGTGGAACAATAAGTATTTTTCATTTCACACCTTCAGATGACAACAATCTCTATTTTTCTGCGCAGCTCCATTGGGACGATAGACAAATGGCTGCTGCTGTTCTGCACGGTTTGGGCGGCGCTTTTGATCGCGCTGAACTATTCGCTGGCTATTGAAAGCGGCGTCATTCGCAGGCTGGATTCGCGCTGGTATCAGTGCGCTGCGTTGTTTCTGGTTTATTGCAGCGCATTTGCGGTTCCGTATGGCTTTGCTGTAGTGTTCCGGAAACAGTTGATCGCACCTACACCGGTGTTTTGGCTGCTGTTGCTGATTGCACCGGCCTTATTCGCGGTTAAGGCGACAGTCGCCAGTCCGCTGGAGAACCGGATCGATGGGGTGTGGGGCAGCTATTGGACGATCGTTACGGCGCTGCCGTTTAAATTGCTGATCGTGCTGATCCCCTTGATCGTTTTACACCGCTGGTTTCCGCAGCAGCCGGGTTTTTGGGGGCTGACGGTGCGCACTGGGCGCTGGCGGCCTTATGGTTTGATGCTGGCGATCATGGTGCCGCTGATTGCGTTTGCCGGGACGCAGCCGGATTTTCTCGCGGCGTACCCGCGCTTGAAACAGATCGCTTTCATCGCACCGCATACGGAATATTTCGGCTGGTTTCAGTTGCTGTACGAAATCAGTTACGGCATCGATTTCGTCACGATAGAACTGTTCTTCCGCGGTTTTCTGATTTTTGCGTTTGCCCGTTATGCCGGTGCGGCGGCGATTTTGCCGATGGCGGTTTTTTATTGCAGCATCCATTTCGGCAAGCCGCTGCTCGAGTGCGTTTCTTCCTTCTTCGGCGGTTTGATTTTGGGCGTTGTCGCTTATCGAACCCGCTCCATCGCCGGCGGTTTGGCGGTGCATCTCGGCATTGCGTGGATGATGGAAATCAGCGCTTATGCCGGGAATGTAAGGGGCGGGTAAACTGCAAAGCCGGATGCGACCGGCAGAAAAAATGACGCTTTATTTGTCACGGGTTTTGAAACGATCGGTGGCGCGGATCAACGCCGCTTGTATGCCCGGTTCCCACACCGAGTGCCCGGCGTCGTCGATGATAATGTATTCCGCTTGCGGCCAGGCATGATGCAGATCGTCCGCGCTGATAATCGGGCACACCGCGTCGTAGCGGCCTTGCACGATGGTGGCGGGGATGTTGTGCAGTTTGTGCACGTTATCCAGCAGCGAGTTTTCCGGCAGGAAAATATCGTGCATGAAGTAATGCGCTTCCATGCGCGCCAGTCCGAGCGCCACGGTGTCGCTGGCGAAATAGCTGACTGTCGCCGGATTCGGCAGCAAGGTCGAACACGAACCTTCGTAGGTGCTCCAGGTACGTGCCGCGGGCATATGGATCGCCGGATCGGGATTCATCAGGCGCTGGTAATAGGCCGGCAGAATATCTTTGCGCTCAGCTTCGGACAGTGGCGCGACCAATTTGCGCCAGGCTTCCGGAAATAGATTGCGCAGTCCATACAGAAACCAGTCAATTTCCTGCTTGCGGCACAGGAAAATACCGCGCAGGATGAAGCCCAGACAGCGTTCCGGATGCGCTTCGCCATATGCCAGCGCCAGCGTGCTGCCCCACGAGCCGCCGAACACCAGCCAGCGCTCGATGCCCAGATACTGGCGCAATGTTTCCAAGTCGTTGATCAGGTGCGGGGTTGTGTTGTCGCGTGTTTCGCCGAGCGGCGTGGAACGTCCCGCGCCCCTTTGATCGTATACCACGATGCGGTAATATGCCGGATCGAAGAAGCGCCGGTGCGCCGGTGCCGATCCCGCGCCGGGGCCGCCGTGGAGAAATACCACCGGAATACCGGCGGGATTGCCGGATTCCTCCCAGTACATGGTGTGAATGTTATCCAAGGCTAATGCGCCTTGGCGGTTGGGTTGGATTTCAGGATAAAGTGCAGCGGGTAAATGATGGTTCATGATATTGGGTGCAAATGCCGATAATTAATTAGGGAAACGTTGAATAATTGCTTGCGCCAGCGATCTGCTGCGCGGGAAGCGCCCGAAAATTCGCCTATCACTGTGATATGTCACATTTTCTGTGCCCCGTCCGTCTTGCATCTTAGCGTACTCGCCAAATATTCAGTATTCCCGCAGGTTTAAGAAAGACGGAAAAACGTGGCAAACATCACAGAGTTCAAATCTTAAATCGATTATAGTTCTTGCTATAGTGCTCGACAGGTTGTTTACTGTATCAATGTCAAAAGGAATATCATATGCCTAATACTATCCTGAGAGAACAAGAAGTTTCCATGTTGCGCGAGGAAATGGAAATATTGATGAAAGAGCGTCAATGCCTGCTGGATGCCACTGGTGCAGCGGCAGTATTTGTAGCCAAGCTGGACAGTTCGATATTGCCGAATTCGGTTTGCCAGGCGGCGAAAGTCTTGTCCAGTTCGTTGAATAACTTACCAGAAGAAACCTTAAAGGATGCGCTGGAGAGGGTGAAATCGGAATTTGCAGTTCGTGCATGAGAAAAAGAAGGAACTAATCACACCCAAGGTTGGGCTTGTCTTAACCGGAGGTGGGGCGCGCGCGGCATATCAAGTCGGCGTGTTGCGTGCGATCGCCGAGTTATTGCCGGACAAGACCCGCAATCCGTTTCCAATCATTTGCGGCACTTCGGCCGGTGCTATCAACGCCGCCAGTATCGCGGTTTCAGCCAATAATTTTGCCGAAGGT
>JAFEEV010000022.1 GCA_018240935.1 Pseudomonadota bacterium | reverse complement strand
CCTGCTTTCAGCTTCGAACTTTTCCCGCCGCAAACACCCGAAGGTGTAGAAAAATTGTGGCTGACACGCCAACAATTGGCGCAATTCAATCCTAAATTCTTTTCTGTGACCTTTGGCGCCGGTGGTTCGACACGCGAACGCACGCTGGAGACCGTTCTGGAAATTCAGGCTGAAGGCCATGTGGTTGCGCCGCATCTTTCTTGTATCGGTTCTACGCAAGAGAATATACGCGCTATTCTGGAAAAGTATTATCAAGCCGGAATCCGGCATATAGTGGCGTTACGCGGTGATTTGCCTTCCGGCATGGCGCAAGCCGGCGAGTTCCGCTACGCTAGCGAACTGGTCGCATTTATCCGGCAGGAGTATGGCGCTTCGTTCCATATCGATGTGGCGGCTTATCCGGAATATCATCCGCAAGCGCGATCCGCGCAAACGGATTTTGAGAATTTCAAACGCAAAATCGAAACCGGCGCCAGTTCGGCGATTACCCAGTATTTCTATAACGCCGACGCGTATTTTCATTTTGTTGAGTCTTGTGAATCAGCCGGTTTGAATATTCCAATCGTTCCCGGCATCATGCCGATCAATAAATTTTCACAGCTGGTGCGATTTTCCGATACTTGCGGCGCCGAGATTCCGCGCTGGATTCGTAAAAAACTGGAAAGCTACGGTGACGACAGCGAATCCATTCAGGCATTCGGATTAGATGTTGTGACTGACTTGTGTGAACGGTTATTACAAGCAGGTGCGCCCGGATTGCATTTCTATACGCTCAACTCCGCCAAGCTTACCGCTCTCATTTGGCAACGCCTAAATCTTCAAGGTTAGAAACAACCGCTCTACAACAGCGTAATGTCTTATCAGCGTTTCATCCTGATAAAACATTAGCTGCACTCCATCCTTAAGTGCAGATTCTTCGCCGGAAAGCGGCGAAACCGGCATGATCTTTTTCCTGATTTCCTCAGCCAGTATATAATGCGCATCAATATTCTGATTAAAATAAAAAAGCACGAGGTTTCGAAATGACAGAGAAAAAAGCGACTTCTGATAACGCAACTACAGAAGCGCCGGTTGGAGATACGGCGGGTCCGGATGTTTCAATTATGGATGCTTGTATCGCGCACGCCAAAGAAGTCAAAGCCACGCAACTTGAACTCATAAAAAGCAAGGGTTATGATTTTGCGCCTGAATTCAAAGATATGACCATTCAGCTTTATCTGCTCGGTGTCATGTGGAGATTCGCGGAAAACATGGGAGGCGCTGATGATGCGCGTGAATTGGCGTTTGCGGCTTTGGGGGAATTATTCTTGCAAGAGCGCATGCCCAAACAGAAAGTAGTCAAGCGTATCGAGTTTCTGAAGAAAATGTCCAAAATCGAGGAAGATCATAATGCGTTGGCGGTCGCCATCGGTTATGAATCCGAGCCCGGTGATAACAGTTTGGCGGAATTGTTTGATCATTACATCGATGATACGCAGGTGTCCGGCGCGTTTTGGCGATTGTACGATCGTGGCAGAAAAATCATGTTGTACGGCGGCTTATCGATCGCCTTTTTTGTGATCTGGTTTGTTACCTTATTCATGCCGGGAAACACGACGATTGCAATACTTGCGGCCGGGCTCATTGCCGCGGCGCTTTTTGTCATACCGGTATTTTTGATCGGCATTTTCATCTATCGCACAAAAATTAAAAAAGCAAAGCAAGCGAGTTAGCGTTTTTTAGCATAAAGATGTTCGAACTGTTCGGCGTATAGCGAAAATTCAAGTAGATTGATCAACCGGCTGCTGGTGTAAAAATGAGTGCTCATATTATCGATGGCAAAAAATTGGCCGAATCGGTGCGTGCGGAATGGAAAACGCGCGCGGAAAAACTGATGCAATCGGGCATAAAACCGGGATTGGCGGTTATTATCGTCGGCGATAATGCGGCATCCAGTCTTTATGTCAGGAATAAAGTGAAAGCCTGCAGCGAGATCGGAATTTATTCCGAAGTGCACAGCTTTCAGCAAAATGCAACGCAAGCTGAAGTATTGGATTGCATCCAGGCGCTGAATTCGAATCCGCATATTCATGGCATCCTGGTTCAATTACCGTTGCCCGCGCATTTTGAGAATAACCGGGTGATCACGTCCATCGCCATTGAAAAAGACGTCGATGGTTTTCATCTGTATAACGTCGGCGCATTGGTTACCGGCAATACGATATTTTCTCCTTGCACGCCGTTTGGTGTCATGGTGATGCTGGAAAGAAACCGGATTCCGATCGAAGGGCAGCACGCGGTCGTGATCGGGCGCAGCAACATCGTAGGTAAACCGATGGCATTCATGCTGCTGGAGAAAGGCGCAACGATTACTATCTGTACCTCAAAAACGCGTAACCTAGCGCAATTTACCAAGGATGCGGATATTCTGGTCGTGGCGACCGGAAAACCGCGCATGGTGGCCGCGGACATGGTAAAACCCGGCGCGGTCGTCATTGACGTAGGCATTAACCGGTTGCCGGACGGGAAACTCTGCGGTGATGTCGATTTCGACGCCGTCAAGGAGGTGGCGGGTTTTATTACGCCCGTTCCAGGAGGTGTCGGGCCCATGACTATTACCATGTTGTTATGCAATACT
>JAFEEV010000229.1 GCA_018240935.1 Pseudomonadota bacterium | reverse complement strand
TCAAACTTAAATTATCCGAAATCGATTTACTCGATCGCACCCTGCATGCGGAATTTTTGCAAAAACTGGATGCATGAATCCGCGCTGCAAAAATTTTCAATGAATCATGTGACAAGCGAAAAGTTGTTACCTAAAATAGTGCGGTCTTTTGCCAGTTTATAGACTTAATTCAAGGCTTGCCCCTTAGGCTGTGATCATCCAAACACCCGCATCCTCGTCCGCAGCGCCAGACGGTTCTCAATACTTGCGAACCCATCGTTTATTTATTGCGCTGACCGCTTCCCTATTATTTCATGCCATCGTATTTTTCGGCGTGACCTTTCAGTTTCCCCAGCCGAAACCGGACAAAATCGCTTCATCGCTGGAAGTTGTGCTGGTCAACAACAAGACACCGGCGAAACCGAAAGAATCCCAATTACTCGCGCAAGACAATCTCGACGGGGGCGGCAACACGGATGATGACCGCCGGGCAAAAACGCCCTTCCCGGTGTTGCCAAAGAGCAAACCGGTCATCAAGGAAAACCAGGCGCAGCAGAAAGTTAAACAGCTCGAACAAGAAGCCAAGAAACTGATGGCGGCCGTCAGTGAAATGCCCCAAATACAACAACCCATCGAGCAAAAGAGCACAGCCGAGAGCGAACAAGCCGCGATAGATCCCACCGAATTATTGCTGCGCAGTCTGGATATCGCCCGCCTGCGGGCGCAGGTCGACCAGGATTATGACAACTATCAGAAACGCCCGAAGCGTAAATTTGTCGGCGCGCGCACCAAAGAATATCGCTTTGCGCGCTATGTCGAGGACTGGCGCCTTAAAGTGGAACGTATCGGCAACCTGAATTATCCGGAAGCCGCCAGAAAAGAAAAACTCTACGGCAACCTGCAACTGACCGTCGGCATCCGCGCCGACGGCAGTCTGGAATCCATCGAAATCAACCGCTCTTCCGGAGAAAAAGTCCTCGATGAAGCAGCCGTCAATATCGTTAAACTCGCCGGGCAAAACGGATTCGCGCCGTTCCCGCCGGACATCAGCCAGGATACCGACATTCTGCACATCACCCGCACCTGGGTATTTGCAGCTTCCGATATGCTGCTCAGCCAATAATCTTCAGGGTATCGCACATTCAATCAGAGATACCGTCCATGCTTGATTCCTATGCCGTAATCGGCAATCCCATCGCCCATAGCAAATCGCCGCTGATCCACTCCGCGTTTGCGCAACAAACCAATCAAGCCTTGCACTACGGCGCTATTCTCGCGCCACTGGATGATTTCCGGGAAACCGTGGAAAGCTTTCGTCAACAAGGCGGCAAGGGCCTGAATGTTACCGTGCCGTTTAAGCTGGAAGCCTATCAACTGGCAACCCGGTTAACCGAACGGGCAAGCATTGCACAGGCTGTCAATACGCTCAAATTCGAAAACGATGAAATTCTCGGTGACAACACCGATGGCGCCGGGTTAGTCCGGGATATTGAGCACAACCTGGAAATTTCCATCGCAGACAAACGCATACTGCTGATGGGAGCAGGCGGCGCCGCGCGCGGCGTCATCCTGCCGTTACTGCAACAGAAACCTGCGCTGCTGGCGATTGCCAACCGCACTGCGCAAAAAGCGCAAGCGTTGCAGCAACAATTTGATGCATATGGCCACATTGCAGCCGGCAGTTTTATGCATTTCTCCGGCGAGAATTTCGACATCATCGTCAACGCAACTTCCGCCAGTTTGCACGATGCAATGCCCGAATTACCCGACGGTATTTTTGCGCACACCGCGCTCGCCTATGACATGATGTATAGCCATGAACCCACACGGTTTCTTCAATTCGCGCAGAAAAACGGCGCGCGTCAAATCGCTGACGGTATCGGCATGCTGGTCGAGCAAGCGGCGGAATCTTTCTTGCTATGGCGCGGAATCAGACCTGAAACAAAACCCGTCATTGCCCGGTTGAAATCATTCATTTGATTCAGTCTGCAGGCGGGTGGTCCAGAATCGAAGAAGCACGGTGATTACGCGCCCGGACAACCGGCTTAATCACCGTGCAATTTCTTTAATTGACAATCGACGCCACATTACTGGCGGTCGAAATATTGCCCGCCGCATCAAAAGCCCTCACCGTGTAGCTATAAACAGCTCCCGTAGCAGCTCCTAACGAATCGGTATAACCGGTCGATGTGCTGACCGCAATTTTTGTCCCGTTCCGGTAAACGTTATACCCCGCAACAGCCACATTATCGGAAGAGGCATTCCAAGACAGCGCAACCGACGCAGAGGAGGAAGATCTTGTTTTTCCTTTTACTTTTGTCGTGGTTGTCGTTGTTTTCAATGCCGCCGCAAGTGAAGCGGGCACTGTGGGGGCAACGGAATCCGCATCCAAACAAGACACACCATCTCCACATGGAAAGCCATCCCATATTTCCAATCCTGTGGAATGAGATTCAACCGTCGCATAGCCGCCGCTGTAGGGATTATTCACCATGATCCGTGTAACCGGAAGATTGTAATCTCCCATATTGGGGCCATAGTGATCTGCAATCACCTGGCCATCGACTGCCGCCCAGAAGCGTCCATCCGCACCCCCTGAACGGTGCCAATACACTTCAAATTTGAACCACTTATCTATTGGGACAGCAACCGTATGATTGTTTTCAGTCCAGTAATCAATTTTGGACCAAGGGCCATTGGCGACATTATCGCCCTTGGTCTGCCAATAAAGCTGACCATCGGTTCCTTTCAAGATAACCACGCTTATCCGGTAGTCACCGGCATATGTATTGAGGTATCCGCCGGTTTTAAACTCAAACTGCGAACGCCAGCGTGCCCCGGGTACTGTAGGATCCAGCTTCGAGGGGAAGTCTGCCGGATATTTAAACCAGTAAGTCATATACAGATCATTCACATC
>JAFEEV010000228.1 GCA_018240935.1 Pseudomonadota bacterium | reverse complement strand
CACCAAATGGCGAGCGAGTTAGATGCTCTGCTGCAACTGAAGATAAAACCCAGGCGCAAGAATTCCACGACAAGCTAAAAGCAGAATTGTGGCTAGTTGAAAGATTGGGTAATAAGCAAAAGCGAACTTGGGATGAAGCGGCATGCAAGTTTTTGTTAGAAACACAGCACAAAGCAACGCATGAACGCGACAAGGAGAAATTACGATGGCTACAGCAGTTTTTACGTAAAAAGCTATTGAATGAGATTGATCGGATGCTGATAGATCATATTGCACATATCAAGGCCAAAGAAACTAGCCCATCAACTGCTAATCGGCATTTAGCGCTGATTCGGGCAATTTTGCGCAAGGCATGCTATGACTGGGAGTGGACTGACAAGGTTCCAAAAATCAGATTATTTCCGGAGCCCAAACATCGAGTGCGCTGGTTAACCCCTGAGCAGGTGAAAATGCTTCTTAAGGAATTACCCATTCATCAACAGGATATGGTGATTTTTGCTTTATCAACTGGCTTAAGACAATCAAACGTAATTAACTTGGAATGGAGCCAGGTTGATCTGGAACGCAAGGCTGCATGGGTTCATCCTGATCAGGCAAAAGCAAGAAAGGCAATCCATGTTCCGCTAAATTCAATAGCTTTAGCTGTTTTATTTCGGCAAAGTGGCAAGCATCCAAGCAGAGTATTTACTTATAAAGGTCGCTCAATTTCTTGGGCAAATACCAGCGCATGGAGAAATGCTTTGAAACGGGCCGGAATAGATAACTTCAGATGGCATGACCTGCGCCATACATGGGCAAGTTGGTTAGCCCAACAAGGCGCGCCAATGAATGTGTTACAGGAGCTTGGAGGCTGGGAATCGGAAGAGATGGTCAGGCGGTATGCTCACCTATCAAAACCCCAACTTTTACAGCATGCCGAACTGGTTTCAAATGTCTTTATTGGCACAAATTTGGCACACCCTAAGAAAAAAGAGGTTAGAGAAACACTCTAACCTCTTGATTTATTGGTGGGTCTGGTTGGACTCGAACCAACGACCAAGGGATTATGAGTCCCCTGCTCTAACCGACTGAGCTACAGACCCAAATTCTAATTATTCCCGGTATCCAAGAAGCTACGCAAGCGTTCGGAGCGAGCCGGATGACGCAATTTGCGCAATGCTTTGGCTTCGATTTGACGTATGCGTTCCCGGGTTACATCGAATTGCTTGCCGACTTCTTCCAAGGTGTGATCGGTATTCATCTCAATTCCGAAACGCATGCGCAACACCTTGGCTTCACGCGGTGTTAAGGAATCCAATATATCCTTAGTGACACCGCGCAAGCTGGCATAAACTGCGGCATCGGCGGGCGCCATTGTGGTTGCGTCTTCTATAAAATCGCCCAAATGCGAGTCTTCATCATCACCGATCGGTGTCTCCATAGAGATGGGCTCTTTGGAGATTTTAAGGATTTTGCGAATTTTTTCTTCCGGCATTTCCATTTTTTGTGCAAGCACTGCGGGTTCCGGTTCTTGTCCGGTCTCTTGCAGGATCTGACGTGAAATACGATTCATTTTATTGATTGTTTCGATCATATGAACCGGAATTCTGATAGTTCTTGCTTGATCGGCAATTGAGCGGGTTATGGCTTGGCGTATCCACCATGTAGCATAGGTTGAAAATTTGTAACCGCGCCGGTATTCGAACTTATCAACCGCTTTCATCAGGCCGATATTGCCTTCTTGAATTAAGTCAAGAAATTGCAATCCACGGTTGGTGTATTTTTTGGCAATAGAAATTACTAAACGTAAATTGGCCTCCGTCATCTCACGCTTGGCTCGGCGCGCTTTCGCTTCACCCGTCGACATTTTGCGATTGATTTCTTTCAGATCTTTGATTGGAATACCAACTTTATTTTTGAGCTCCAATAAATTCTTTTGTTCTTCCAGAATGGCTGGTTTGTAGTGCTCAAGTGCCGGGCTGTATGGTTTGTTAGTGGCAATTTCTTGCGCTACCCAATCAAGATTGGTTTCGTTTCCAGGGAATGTTTTGATGAAATGGTTTCTCGGCATTTTTGCCTTGGATACACAGAGGTCCATGATCTTACGTTCAAAGTTACGCACATCATTGACTAATTCCCGCTGTGTGTCACAGAGTTTCTCCACCATTTTTGCCGAGAAACGAATGCCCATCAGTTCGGATGAAATCTTGTCCTGAAATTCAATATATCCTGGATGATAAGGGCCTTCTTTCTCAAGTAGGTTCTGCATTTCGCAATATATTTCACGAATAACCGCAAAACGTTCCAAAGCATCTGCTTTCAGTTTCAACAAATCCGCACTGGCTATTGCCGAGCCGTCGCCATCTTCGTCCTCGTCGTCATCGCTGAGATCACTGGAGGCTAACTCTTGCTCCAAAGATTCTTCAGAAAATTCTTCATTCGATATTTCTTGCGCATTGGCATCCAGTAATCCGTCAACAACCTCATCAATGCGCAAAACATCTTTCTCAACTTCTGATGCCAGATCGACAATTTTTGCGATGATTGGAGGACAAGCTGAGATAGCTTGAATCATATGCCGCAAGCCGCCTTCGATGCGCTTTGCGATTTCAATTTCGCTCTCGCGCGTCAGCAAGCCGACGGAACCCATCTCGCGCATGTACATGCGGACGGGATCCGTTGTCCGTCCAAACTCGGAATCTACTGTAGAGAGGGCCGCTTCGGCTTCTTCCGCCACATCTTCGTCGGCAACGGTTGTTGCTGCATCGGACATCAGCAGTGTTTCCGCATCCGGTGCTTCATCGTGCACGGAAATGCCCATGTCATTGATCATGCTGATGATGCCTTCGATCTGTTCCGCATCCAGCATGTCATCAGGCAAATGGTCATTGATTTCGGCGTAAGTCAGATAACCGCGCTCTTTGCCTAATCCGATCAATATTTTCAGGCGCATACGCCGTGCTTCGATGTCTTGCGGTTGAGGATTGCCGCCTTCTATGACAGAAACGGATTCTATTTCGTCGATGGCGTCCAGACCCGCAGCTGCTTTATTTTTCTTAGCAGATCTGCCGCGGGCTTTTTTGCCTTCGTTGAACTCCGCATCGCTAGAACCCAGTATTGCTTGAGAGATCTCCGTTGCGTTTCGAGCTGATTTGGCGGCTAATTCTTTCATCTCAGCCAAGGCGGCTAGTTCTGCGCCGGCAATTTTCTCATTAGTTTTTTTGTCGGCTGCTTTAATATTTTTTTCAGTTTTAGCTGTTAATTTTTTAGATTCTTTTTTTTCTACCATTTCACTATCGGTACCATTTATTATCTGCGTTGTTGATTCTTTGATAATTTTTTTATCTACATCTTTTGATTCGACCGCTTTTTTCTTTGGCATATTGGATTCCCAATAATATGGATAAATTAAAAGCTGAAAGTCCCGGATTATATCAAAATTCGGTATTCCTGACACCTCATAACCGATTTCATTGCGAGGCTAATCGCTGTAGTTCCCGTTTCTCTTCATCGGTCAAAAGATTCAGAGGCTTGCTATGTAGTTCAGCCATGCGTTTTTTGTGCTGCATTTGTTGCAGTTTTTTTAATGTATCCAGAAACTCGAGTTCTAAATCAACCGGATTGCTCCATTCCAATGTTTCACTTTCGATATTTTCCAGAAGTGTTCGATACTGATTATCTTGCAGGCAAGCAGCTATCGAGAATGCCGATTCATTTTCGATCAAGTGTGGATGCGTATCCAAAAAATCAACCAAAGTTTTCAGTGCAGCAACTTCTTCATTTTTTTCGCTCCATTCGACAAGCAATCTGCGGTCAAGTTTAGTGATATGACTCGGAGCATACAATAAAATCCGGATCAACCGGCGATAGAGCGTGACACTTTGTCTTCTGGGATCTTTTTCTGTTTTGTGAGTCCCTGGGGCGCGTTTTATTTGCAGTAATTCGCCTAACTCTTCTTGATTAATCCCGCTCAGTTCCGCCAAGCGCCTGCTGAGAATTAATGAAAGCGCCGGTGCTGTGACTTGTTGCAGCAGCGGCTTCGCGTCGCTAATCAATTTTGCGCGGCCTTCGCCGGTTTGAAGGTTTGCATCCGAGCATAATTCCTTGAATAGAAATTCCGACAGCGGCAGCGTATGTTTTAGCTGCTGTTCAAAAGATGCTTTGCCGAATTGATTGATATAGCTATCCGGATCGGCGCCTTCGGGCAAAAAAAGAAAGCTCAGGTATTTGCCATCGGCTAACAGCGGCAGGCTATTTTCAAGTGCGCGCCAAGCTGCTTTCTTTCCGGCTTTGTCGCCATCGAAGCAGAAAATGATGTTATCTGTCTGGCGCAAAAGCTTTTGGATATGAAAACTTGTTGTGGCTGTGCCCAAGGCAGCGACGGCATTGTCAATTCCATGCTGTGCCAGCGCTATGACATCCATATAACCTTCAACGACAATGGCATAATTGGCTGCGCGGATGGCGCGGCGCGCGGAAAAAAAATTGTAGAGCTCGCGTCCCTTTTCAAACAAAGCCGTTTCGGGGGAATTCAAGTATTTGGGCTCTTCCTGACCCAATACTCGCCCGCCAAAACCAATGATCCGGCCTTTTTGATCAAGGATCGGAAACATAATCCGGTCTCGGAAACGATCATACTGCTTGGCTTCGTCTTCGCTGATGACCAATCCGGCTTGCATCAGTATTTTTCGTGTTTTTCCGGATTTATAATCGGTGAAAACGGCATCGAGATTTTGCCAGCCGGGAGGCGCATAGCCAATACCGAAGCGTGCTGCTATTTTGCCGGATAGGCCGCGTTGTTTGAGGTAAGCGATGGCCTTGTCTGAAACTTTCAGTTGCTCGCGGTAATAGCGGGTAGCGGCTTGTAAGGCATCGAGCAGATCTTGCGGCGATACTTCTGAATTATTATTCGCGCTTTTCTGATCTGTCGAAAAGTTATCAACGGTCGTCTGGCTGGAAAAAGTATCGATTTGTTGCGCAGGAACCGGTAATTGCATTCCGGCATAAGCCGCTAGATCCTGTACTGCTTCGACAAAGCTTAGGCCGCTATATTCGATCAGGAAGCTGATCGCATTGCCATGAGCGCCGCAACCAAAGCAATGGTAGAACTGTTTGGATTGACTGACTGTGAACGATGGCGTTTTTTCGCTGTGAAACGGACAGCAGGCGACAAAATTGGCGCCGGCTTTCTTGAGCGGAACATGACGATCAATCGTATCAACGATATCCACGCGATTGAGCAAGTCATGAATAAAAGATTGCGGAATCATCTACCGGAAGCTATTCAATGTCAATCAGCTTCAAGTATAAATAAACTGCGATTTTTATGGTTTATTTTAGAGAAAATCCAGAGTGCTGCTAAATATCAGCCTGCTATTTTAGTTTTGATAAGCGCCGATACTTTTGCCATATCAGCGCGTCCAGCAAGCTTCGGCTTTAGGATGCTCATCACCTTACCCATATCCTGCATACCGGCAGCATTGGTTTCTGAGATTGCTGCCGTTATCAAACACTCGATTTCCGAATCACTCAATGCTTGCGGCATGTAGGCGCTTAAAATGGAAACTTCTTCTTTCTCGCTATTGGCAAGATCCAATCGCTGCGCTGCTTCATACTGAGTAATCGAATCTTTTCGTTGCTTGAGCATCTTTTCGATTACCGAGACGATGGCTGCATCATCCAGCGTTATGCGTTCGTCCACTTCGCGCTGTTTGATAGCCGCTTGCAGCAAGCGTATGGTATCCCGCTGTTTGGCGTTGCCGGTGCGCATTGCCATTTTCATATCCTCAGTGATTCTTTGTTTCAAGCTCATAATAAATAGATGGAACTAATCGATTATCAACTTATCGCTTTCAATGAATGCAGCGGGAAAAAGGACTGGTATCAAACTATTAGGATGACTTAATAAAGCTTAGGCGGTAATAATTGACTGCGCAAGCGCTTGTAATTCCGCTTCACAGCGGCTGCCAGCTTGCGTTTGCGTTCCGCGGTCGGTTTCTCGTAAAACTCGCGCGCGCGCAATTCAGTCAATATCCCTGTTTTCTCGATTGAGCGCTTAAAGCGGCGCATAGCAACTTCAAACGGCTCGTTTTCCTTAACTTTGATCGTCGTCATAAATAGGCAGATTCCTCGGTTGATAATTACAATATATTGTTGTATCTAAAACTTTGTACTAAACGGCAAGATACAACAAAAGGCGGGAATTATAACACCAAGAAAATCATTCTAAAAGAATTAGTTTTAACTCATGTGAATCTTGGCCGTGGCCCGCCATTCACGGTCCACCGATAATGATTCGTTCAACAGCAGCGATTCAACCGGCCTTTGCCGCCGTAACGCGCTTCCTGCCGCTCGCGGAAGAATTCCTCGTAAGTCATTACCGGACGATCCGGATGCGCGGATTTCATGTGCTCGACATACGTGCCATATTCCGGCACGCCGACCATCAGCCGCAGGCTTTGGGTGAGATGCTGGAACGTCAGAGTCAGTGTGTTGTACATAGTCCAATCTCCATTATTTGTTGTTGACGGTTGCGTAAGCGGGCAACAGCTCGAACGGCGCTTCCTGCGCGGTCGGGTGCTGAACCATGCGTGCTTGCAGCACGGTGCGGATTCCGGACAGCAACATGCTGATCAGTACCGCCATGAACAATCCCGCCAGGGCGGTATTGACGTAATCGTTGAATATCACTTGCTGCATTTGCTCGAGCGATTTCGCCGGCGCCAGTACGATACCTTGCGCCACCGCGTCTTGGTATTTTTCCGCATGCGCGAGAAAACCGATACGCGGGTTATCGTGGAAAATCTTCTGCCAGGCGGCGGTCAGCGTGCAAGTGGATACCCACAGCAGCGGGATCGCCGTAATCCAGGCAAAGCGATCGAGCTTCATCTTGAACAGCACGCAGGTGCACAGAACCAGGGCAATACCGGCGAGCATCTGGTTGGCGATGCCGAACAGCGGCCACAGCGTATTGATGCCGCCCAGCGGATCGATCACGCCTTGATAGAGAAAATATCCCCAACCCGATACGCAAATACCGGTGGCGATCAGGCTGGCCGCCAGCGAATCGGTGCGTTTCATCGCCGGCACGAACGAACCGAGCAAATCCTGCAGCATGAACCGTCCGGCGCGCGTTCCGGCGTCGACTGCGGTTAGAATGAACAACGCTTCAAACAGAATGGCGAAGTGGTACCAGAACGCCATCATCGCCGTGCCGCCGGCCACTTCCGACAGGATTTGCGCCATGCCGACAGCCAGCGTCGGCGCGCCGCCGGTGCGCGAGATGATGCTATGTTCGCCGACGTTCTGCGCGGTTTGCGTGATCATTTCCGGCGTGATGTAGAAACCCCATTGCGAAATAGCTTGCACCGCCGATTCCGCCGTGGTGCCGATGATTGCCGCCGGGCTGTTCATCGCGAAATAAATACCTGGCTCCAGTGCCGCCGCGGCGACCAGCGCCATGATCGCGACGAACGATTCCATCAGCATCGCGCCGTAGCCGATGAAGCGCGCGTCGGTTTCGTTCTGGATCATTTTCGGCGTGGTGCCGGAGGCGATCAGCGAATGAAAACCGGAAATTGCGCCGCATGCGACCGTGACGAACAGGAACGGGAACAGATCGCCCGACCACACCGGGCCGCTGGCGTCGATGAATTGCGTCAGCGCGGGCATTTTCAGTTCCGGCGAAATGATGATCACGCCGATGGCCAATCCGGCGATGGTGCCGATCTTGAGAAAGGTCGACAAATAATCGCGCGGTGCGAGCAACAGCCACACCGGCAACACCGAGGCGATAAAGCCGTAACCGATCAACGCCCAGGTCAACTGCTCGCCGGTCAACGTGAACAGCGCCGCCCATACCGGGTCTTCCTGCACGTATTGTCCGGCGACGATCGACAGCATCAGCAATGTAAACCCGATCAGCGACACTTCGGCAATCGCGCACGGACGGAAATAACGCGAATAAACACCCATGAACATCGCAATCGGAATCGTCGCCGCGACGGTGAACATCCCCCACGGCGATTCAGCCAGCGCTTTGACCACGATCAGCGACAGCACCGCCAGCAAAATCAGCATGATGAAGAACGCGCCGAACAACGCGATCATGCCGGGGAGATGTCCCAACTCGGACTTGATCAGATCGCCAAGTGAACGGGCGTTGCGGCGCGTCGATACGAACAGCACGATAAAATCCTGCACCGCTCCGGCGAACACCACCCCGGCCAGCAACCACAACATGCCGGGCAAATATCCCATCTGCGCCGCCAGAATCGGCCCGACCAGTGGCCCAGCTCCGGCAATCGCCGCAAAATGATGACCGAACAACACGTACTTAT
>JAFEEV010000227.1 GCA_018240935.1 Pseudomonadota bacterium | reverse complement strand
TCACCTGGGAAATCACATCCTGATTCAATGTAGTCTTGATGCGATCGGCATCGATCAGCCTATCCCAAATACGCTCGTCGTAGCGCTCCAGCGGCGGCAATTCGCGCGTCAAGTTTTCGATGACAAAACTGCCCATTGCACCATAGGCCCCCTTGCGCGGCACGTCGCTGCCCCCCGTTTCCAGCCGCGTGATCTTTTGCAGCACGCCGCGCTCGTCCAGCACCATCTCGAAATTGCCGCGAAAACGTTTGAACAGTTGCTCGCGCGCTTTGCTCAAATCCGCGCTGAAGCCCTTGTCGATACGCTGCTTGATGCGCTTCGATTTCCACCCGATCATCGGCTGATACACGCCGAAAATCTCGCTATCGTACGGCAGGATATTTTTGTACCGGGAAAAGTCGTTGATTTTCTTCATGACGGACGCTCCTTGTGATTGGCGGTTGATGCTACATCGGGAAGAACGCTTGCTTGAGACTATAGGCAAAAGCGGCGCGAGCGTCAAACCAAGCGGCCGTATTATTCCATCCGCCTTCCTTCAGCCGTTTCCTCGATTGGCGGAAGAAAATGGCGCAAGAATCCGGAAAGCTATTCAGATTGCAATCGTTTTATAGCGGTACAACCAGCGAAAAACTGGTCGGATTCTTGCGGCGAATGGTGAGTTTTGCCGAAATCTGCTCGCTGAGCAGCTGGACCAGTTGCAACCCCAGAGATGGGGCATTCTCAATGTCAAAATCGTCCGGTATGCCTATCCCGTCATCGCTGATGCACACCAGCAACTGCCCCGGACTCTGATATTTCAGACTGATATCGATTTTTCCCGCCCGTCCTTCCGTAAATGCATACTTCATCGCGTTGGTGCAAAGCTCATTCAGAATCAATCCCAAGGGAATACTGATGTCGATCGGCAGAAGCACCTCATCGGTGTCGATATTTAAGGCGATTTTCGACGTGTTCAACGCATAGGAAACGGTCAAATTGTCGACCAGGGATTGGATGAAACTGGCAAAATCGACACGGGAGAAATCCAGCGATTGATACAAAATTTGATGAATCAGAGCCATCGATTTCACCCGGTTCTGACTCTCTTTCAAAACGGACAGGGCGGTACTGTTTTCTACCATGTCGGATTGCATACCGAGCAAGCTATCGATAATTTGCAAATTGTTTTTAACCCTGTGATGTATTTCCGCCAGCAACAAATCTTTTTCCTTTAACGCCGCTTTGAGTTGTTCCTCCTGATGCTTACGCTCGGTAATATCAATGACCGAAGCGAGCACCATCACCCCCCTGGGTGTCCGGATCGGATTCAAACCCACTTCGACCGGAAATTCCTTGCCAGTATTATGGAGGCCGTAAAGATCCCTGCCATGCCCCATGGCGGGCGTACTTGGCTGTTTTAGATAATTGCTTCGTAAGGCGGGATGATGGGTGCGATGCGATTCCGGTATCAAAATCTCGATCGATTGCCCCAGCAGTTCTTCGCGCCGGTAACCGAAAAGCACCTCGGTCATTGTATTCACCATCATGATTTTTCCTTCGTGATTGGCCATTACCATCCCGTTCGGAGAAGCTTCGACGGCCAGGTGTATCATTTCCTCCGCGTGCTTGCGATCGGTGATATCGACGATGGCGGCGAGCACGAAAACGCCGTCATGCTCGGTCTCGACCGGGTTCAATCCGACCTCGACCGGAAATTCCTTGCCGCTCTTGTGCAATCCGTACAGATCCCTGCCATGCCCCATCGGGCGGGATTTCGATTCGCTGATATAAGCTTGCCGGTACTCCGGATGATGGGAACGGAATCGTTCCGGGATAAGCATTTCGAGAGACTGACCGATCAGTTCCCGGCGGGAATAGCCGAACAGCTTTTCCGTGGCGGAATTCACCATGACGATTTTTCCGTCGCAATTGGTCATGACCACACCATTCGGCGAGGCCTCCACGGCAAGGTGCATCATTTCTTCGGTATTGCTGAAACTTTTGAATCGGGCGGGCGGCATGGCTGGATTGAATTCCGGAGTTAATAAAGGCTACCTAAAACTTCAAGGTATTCAAACGATCCGGCAATTTCCGCAGCAGATAAGGGATTCGCTCGGCATCGACCGGCCTGCTGAGGAAATAACCCTGCAACTCGTCGCACCCGAGCTCGCCCAGAAAATCCGCTTGCTTGAATGTTTCGATACCCTCAGCCGTTACCTGCAGATTGAGTTTTTGAGCCAGCGCCAGAATAGCCGCCGCTATGGCGCAATCATTCGTGTCATACGGTATCCCCTTGACAAAGCTTTGGTCGATTTTCAACCGGTTGATTGGAAGATTTTTCAATGAACTCAAACAGGAATAGCCGGTGCCGAAATCATCGATGGAAATCGGTATGCCCAATCCCTCCAGTTGCTCCAGGCACTTAATATAGATCAACTCATTTTGCAGACAGGATTCGGTGATTTCCAGTTCCAGCGCATGGGCCGGCAAAGAATATTGCTGCAGTAGCTTTGCGATAAATTGCTGCAAATCCTTGTCCGCAAGCTGGCGTATGGAAATATTCACGGCCACGCGCAGCTCGCTGAAACCTCCAGCCCGCCATTGCGCAAGCTGCTTGCAGGCTTCCGTCAGAATCCAATTGCCGATTTCCACGATCAGCCGGCTCGATTCGGCAACCGGAATTATTTCAGCGGGTGATAACAGCCCCTTTACCGGATGCAGCCAGCGGATCAACGCTTCCACCCCGGTGATCTTGTTCTGCGATAAAGAAAACTGGGGTTGATAATGCAGCAGAAATTCATTCCGGATTAAAGCATGATGCAACTCCCGCTCTCGCGTTAAGTAATGGGCGGCTTTTTGCTTCAAAGACGGATGATAGAAAGCGTAACTGTTGCGCCCTTTGTTTTTCGCTTCGTACATGGCCGTGTCCGCCATTTGCACCAATTCATCGTGATGCGAGGAATGATCGGGGTACTCGCTGATCCCGATGCTGCACGACGGCACGATTTCCATATTGCTGATGACTACCGGATGGGAAAGGCATTCCAGTATTTTCTCGGCGACGGTTATCAAAGCGTCGCGGGATTCGGCATTGGTTACGATAACGATGAACTCATCGCCGCCTAACCGCCCCAATGTATCGCTTTGCCGCAGCACCGAAAGCATTCTCTGGGCGACAAAGCAAAGCATGGAATCGCCGTGCGCATGCCCGAGGGTGTCATTGATTCTTTTAAAATTATCCAGATCGATAAACAGCACGCCAAGGAACGAGGAGCTGCGTATCGCTTTGGCCAGCGCCAATCGCAGCCGGTCCATGATCAACATCCGGTTGGGCAGGTTGGTCAGGCTATCGTAGTAAGCGATATGCGATAACTGTTCCTGCGTTTCACGAATCGGCGTGATATCCGAGATCATGACGACGAATTGCTGTTCTTCGCTCGCGTCGACGGGAATGAGCCCGATCGTCAGCCAGACATACATGGTTTCGTTATTTTTTTTGCACGCCGTGATTTCTCCGCGCCAATGACCGTGCTTTTCTATGCCTTGCCATATACTGTTGTAGGTATTCTCGCCCAGGGACAGGCTGGTAAGAAAAGGCAATTCCTTATTGCGGAGATGATGAGGCTGAAACTTGGTGAGCTTGTAAAAGGCACTGTTGGCGCAATTGAATTTCCTGTTTTTGTTCAGAATGATAATGCCTTCCGAAGCGCAATTGAAAACAGTCGCCGCTTGCGCCAGCCGGTCTTTTGCCAGATGGCTCTCGGTCGTTTCCTGCAAGATGCCGACGATCTGATGCTTTCCCGCATCGCTATTTTTAAACGATTTGCCGTACAGTTTGTACCAGCAACTTTTCCCGGGATCGGGGCTGACACGGAATTCTATTTCGGCGGATGAACCCTTTTTAGTGTGCAACCTATCGATAAAATCGGCTACTTTCGGCTTGTGATTTTCGTCTATCGAAAGGAAGAAGCTTTCCCAGCCGGATATCGGTTCTATATTTCCTTGCGGGCTTTTGCCCATGAATATTTCACGAGATTCTCTCGTTACTTCCCAGGTGCCCAGCCGCGCCGCTTCCAGTGCGAGACGAAAGTGCTGCTCATTTTTTCTCAACAGAATATCGTTTTCGTAACGCTCGATCGTGACTTGGATAATGATGTGCAGTTCTCTGTCGGAAAACGGTTTTAACAGATAACCGTAAGGCTTGGTCGCTTTCGCCCGGGTGACGGTTTTTTCTTCGGAATAGGCGGTCAGATAAATGATGGGAATACTATGTGCTTTTTGTAATCGATCCGCCACTTCAACGCCATCCATTTCGCCCTGAATATGAATGTCCATCAAGACAATGTTCGGCAGCTCCTGATCCACCAGCGACAGTGCTTTTTGGCCGTTAGCCGCCATGCCGGTAACCTGATACCCTAATTTTGTCAGACGTCTTTTCAGGTCAAGCGCAACGATCTTCTCATCTTCAACGATGAGTATCTTGATGAATCCAATCATACTTGCCCACCTTATTGCAAACAATAATAATGAATAAACAATTACCTACATTTCAGCATCCTTCTCCGGCAATCTTTCACCGTGAAAAAACGGGTAAATCATGTAACTTAATATTTTTGTTTGAATAAGCGCCCGATATCAATGAATATTATAGAATTTCTAATTTCATACAGAAGGAATCCAAAAAGAGGAAACAAATTAACAAAAAGAAGAATAAATTTATATCAGCAAAGTCTTACATACCTGTTAAACAAACCATTAACAATTCATGGTCATGCAATATCAATCGCTTGCAAGGCGCGGCGGAGAAAGTAAGGTTTGTGCCGACGCCGGTTATATTGTGTACCGCGAAATACTGTTGATTTTTCTCATGGCTGACAACCGTTGTGATTGGCGATTGATACTGCATCGGGAAGCACACGCTTGCTGTTGAGACAAAAGACAAAAACTACGGGGATGGCAGACGGCGGGACTACAAATTTTATGAGTGATCACATGATCCAAGAGGAAATTGGAAAAGTGCAATT
>JAFEEV010000226.1 GCA_018240935.1 Pseudomonadota bacterium | reverse complement strand
TTCCGTATTGGATGAAGCCGGAGCAAAAGTAATACTGACTTTTTCGGGGCCAATCGATCGGGATAATTGATTGAAGAAATAGGTATACTCCGGATGGGATTGTAGATTGTTAATGGCATCGGAGTGGGATAGCTGAATCCGCCAGCATAAGCGATATTGATTCAATTCGGAGGATGCCCAACCGGAGAAAATTTGGCGTACACCGGGAATAGCCATCAAAGTTTTGCGGCCTTGTTCGATCAGGGCATCCAATTGCCGTAAGCGATGGCTTTCAACGTAGCAAAGGATGATCTGTTCTGCGGGCTGCCAAGGACGGCATTGAATCAATACTTCCGCTGCACGGCCTGCAGAACCCCAAAGATGCATCCACTGTTTGATTTGTTCAAATAGATTTTCCGTTACTCCCTGAAGCACCTCAATATAGCCTTTTCTGGCGCGCGTTTGAACATTGGAATATATTGTTGCTGCCGCTATATCGGAAAGCTCTGTGTAACAATTGATTTTGGCGACGCCATTTAAGATTAACTTATGATATTGATCTTCAACCAAACCGCTACCGCCATGCAATACCAACGGAATTCCAATTTCATCATTAATTCGTTTGAGACGTTTGAAATCGAGTTTTATCCGGCTATGCTGACGGCCATGCAGAGTGCCAATGGACACGGCGAGAAAGTCGATGCCGGTACGGTCGACATACGCTTTTGCTTCTTCAGCTGAAGTATAAATAACTTCGCCAAGGTGATTAACCGCATTTTCTCCTTCCATGACACCTACAAAACCAAGCATTCCTTCAATTGCGGCGCCGCATGCGTGCGCTAATGCTACGGCACGGCTGGTTTGAGTGATATTGTCGGTAAACGATTCTGAGGAAACGTCCAGCATGACACTATTGCATCCCAAGTTAATTGCCTCAGCGATGGATTCGTGCTTTTTCGCATGGTCAAAATGAATAGCTACCGGTATTTTAGCCTGATGTGCGGCTCGTTCAACCGCTGGAATGATTAACCTGAAATCGTGCTGATTGAACAGTGGTTCGGAAAGATTAAGAATAACGGGCGAGCGGCAGGACTCGGCTGCTTTGATAATGGCTTCCAGGAAATCCAGGCTTACCAATCCAAAACCACCGATTGCGTAGTTATTGTGATAAGCATGATTCAACATATCGCGCATATCGACGAGCGGCATTTTATCCTCTAATGTTGATTAGGGAAGCGCTGATTAATTGACGATACGAGCGAATCACTTCGTTGCGTGGTACGCGCATCCCTGCCTATCGTGTTGATATGTCCCGGTTGCTGTGTTGCGTGCGCCTCGTGCTTCATCTCGTCCGCCGAATTTATCAGCGTTTCCTTAGCATTATTCAAAAATTGTTCAGATGCATTGAGAACGTTTCAAGGGTTTTATCCAAGTCATCCAGAGCAGAACCCATGATGAGACCGGCACAGCTGTGATATAACCACAATTCGCAAGCAACCGGGTGGTGCAGGTTACAACGGCCCTGAATCTGGAATTCACGCCATGCCATTACTGGCTGATCGTCCGTGGTGCTATCGATACATAACCACATGGTCTTGTCCAAGATGACCTCCGATCCGCGATGTTGTTGCAAAGTAATGCGTAAGGGGTGACCAAATCGCAACAGTGCAAGCCGTCCGCGGTTATAGCATGCAGCTTCGATCTTTTTGGGGAAGATGCGCAATGGATGATCTATCGTGTCCATTTTTGTTGCGATCCCATCGCAAATGCTTATGCACTTGTTTTTCTTCCAATATTACTTTCCGCGCTATCAGATTTTCCCTCCATGAATACTCGGCTGGCTCTGATATCTTCCGCTTCAATAGTCATGAGATCAATGCTGGTGAGAGATTTTTTACCTCCGGTAAATAACCGGTTGGCTTGGCGCAAACGTGCCCGATCCAGTGCATTCCGAACCGAGCGCGCATTGGCAAAATATTCCAGTGTCATGCGCAGCCGGATATATTCAACAAATGCTTTCTCACCCTCGGGACTAAACCGATAGTTTTGAGCCGCCAGCATCAGCTTGGCAATAGCCACTAGTTCATCGACTTCATAATCCGGAAAGTCTATGTGATGTGCGATTCGCGAACGCATACCAGGGTTGCTCTGGAAGAATTTGTCCATTCTGTCTTTATAACCGGCTAAGATAACTACCAGATCGTCACGGTTGTTCTCCATCGTTTGCAGCAGGATTTCGATGGATTCGGCACCGTAATCGCGTTCATTTTCAGGTTTATAGAGATAATAGGCTTCATCAATAAATAACACTCCTCCCATCGCTCTTTTGATCACTTCCTTGGTTTTCGGGGCGGTATGTCCAATATATTGACCAACCAGATCGTCGCGTGTCACCGAAACCAAATGCCCTTCTCGTACATATCCCAAGCGATGCAAAATCTCGGCCATGCGTGATGCAACAGTAGTTTTCCCGGTACCTGGGTTTCCGGTAAAACACATATGCAGGCTCGGTGCGCCAGCCGATAACCCGAGCTGTTTGCGGACACGATCAACAAGCAGTAAAGCCGCTATTTCATGGATGCGCGTTTTCACCGGTTTTAAGCCAATCAACTCGCGGTCCAGTTTCTCCAATACTTCACGAATATTGGACTCTCTGAATTCTGCATCTAAATCAACAGATAAGTATTCAGTTGAACTAAGATTTTTAGATTGCTTAACCATGATTAATCCTTCGATACAGATTGTTGTATTCTGAGCAGTTTCTTGATCAATAAATGCATAAATAATTTTATTCCTTCTAAGGATTTTCGAAATTCTGTGCCTAGATCGACCGAAATATTTTCAGCAGTACTCAGGTTTTTAAACTCATTGCTCATGTTGATTTCCTTGGGTTATGGGCATCTTCCTGAAAAAATAAAATTTTGATCAAGCCCTCTCTTCTCGCCACGAGAAGAGAGGGTTTTTCAGTATCAGTATCTTTCTCCTTCTGGTTTATCAGTAGCGTAAGAATGTATCGAGTAATGAATGTTCCTGCTGGCAGTTTCCTGTCTTACTAAGCTAAAACCAGGTTCCGCTTCGGGCCGATTGACGATATATGACATCGTCGGACTTTCAACACCGCGTGTGGAATTAAAAGCGGTGACACGGATATAGTGATTCGGGAAAGTTTTGCGGCAACTGTTGATTTCCATCAATATTCCCGCAGGATCCTTTAAATCAAACATCGGGTTGCCAAACATTTCCCAATAGGTATTGCGTGGATGAGGGTCATCCGTGTATTCAATGCCTATAGCCCATCCCCTGTTCAACGCATATTTGATTTGCGAAGAAATTTGCTTGTCCGTTAATGGGGGCAAAAAAGAGAATTGTCCTTGCGTAAGGCGATTGCCTGTATTCGTCATCATGATATTTTCTCCTTTAACGAATTAAACATTGGCGGTTGCTGAAGGTACGAAGTCAGCAGTGTCAGTGGATTCATAGTTGAAGGTTATATCCTTCCAAGTATCCAGTGCTTGTTTTAATGGCGTGCACCATTTCGCGGCTTCTGCGAGAATTTTCGGTCCTTCCGCAACGTAATCGCGGCCTTCGTTGCGTGCCAGAATCATAGCTTCTAGCGCAACACGATTAGCTGTGGCGCCTGCCTGAATGCCTTGCGGGTGTCCAATGGTTCCACCGCCAAATTGCAGCACCACATCCTCACCCAGATAATCAAGCAACTGATGCATTTGACCGGCATGGATTCCACCCGACGCAACCGGCATGACTTTTCTCAACGATGCCCAATCCTGATCGAAGAACAGACCATTCTCTAGGCTTTGTTCAGTACGGGACTCCCGCAGGGTATCGTAGAATCCTTTAATCATCAGCGGATCACCTTCGAGTTTGCCGACAACGGTTCCAGCATGAATATGGTCAACTCCGGCCATGCGCATCCACTTACAAATAACTCTGAAATTCATGCCGTGATTTTTTTGCCGGGAATAAGTCGAGTTACCTGCGCGGTGTAAATGCAATATCATGTCATTCTTGCGCGCCCACTTCGCCATCGATTGAATTGCCGTGTAACCAACCACCAAGTCAATCATGATAATGACCGAACCGAGAGATTTAGCAAATTCTGCGCGTTCGTACATATCTTCCATAGTAGCTGCTGTCACATTCAAATAATGACCCTTAACTTCACCGGTTGCGGCGGAAGCTTTATTGACCGCCTCCATACAGAATAAGAAGCGGTCGCGCCAGTGCATGAAAGGTTGCGAATTGATGTTCTCATCGTCTTTCATGAAGTCTAGACCACCTTTTAGCCCTTCATAGACCACGCGGCCATAGTTCCGGCCAGATAGACCTAATTTAGGTTTGGTTGTAGCGCCGAGTAATGGGCGGCCAAACTTATCCAGCCGTTCACGTTCAACCACAATCCCGGTTGCCGGCCCCTGGAAGGTTTTGAGATAAGCGACTGGAATGCGCATATCTTCGAGGCGCAGCGCTTTAACCGCTTTAAATCCAAAAACGTTACCAATAATTGAAGCCGTTAAGTTGGCGATCGATCCTTCTTCAAATAAATCCAGATCGTAGGCGATGTAAGCAAAATATTGCTGATCGGTCTTGGTGCCCGGTCCGGTATTGGGAACTGGATCGACTCGGTACGCTTTGGCACGATACAACTCGCAAGCAGTCAGACGATCTGTCCAAACAACCGTCCAGGTAGCTGTTGATGATTCGCCAGCAACCGCTGCAGCCGCTTCTTCCGGTTCTACGCCTTCTTGCGGAGTAATGCGGAACAGTGCGATTACATCAGTATCCTTTGGTTTGTAATCCGGTTCCCAGTACCCCATTTTTTTATAGGGAATTACGCCGGATTTGTAACGTTCTTTGCCTTCTTTGATAGTTTGTGAAGCCATAATTTTCTCCCAATTATTGAAAAATCCACGCTATTTACTTTAGTTAGGAAGTAGCTATCAGCGGGTGAGAAATATAGTAAAATGATTCAATCATAAATAATAATCAATTGTTTCGATGGTTTTGATAGATTCACATCTATGATTGAAATAAAAAGGAGAATCTCGTGCGTCATAGCACAATACGGCAACTGGAAGTATTTGAAGCGATCGCGCGTTTGAAAAGCTTCACGCGTGCGGCGGAAGAATTGTTTCTGACACAACCGACAGTATCGATGCAGATAAAAAAACTGACGGATGAGATTGGTTTGCCATTGTTTGAGCAAGTTGGGAAAAAAATTTATCTGACGGATGCAGGGAAAGAGTTGTATCAAACCTGCTTAGGTATTTTTGAACATTTCTCGCGATTTGAAATGATCGCATCGGATATGAAAGGCCTGAAGTCCGGAAAGCTGCGGCTTGCAGTTGTGACTACCGCGAAATATTTTACGCCGCGTTTGCTGGGTATGTTTTGTCAGAAGTATCCTGGCATAGACATTGCCCTAAAAGTGACAAATCGCGAACGCGTTTTGGAGCGATTAATTAATAATCAAGACGATCTATATATCCTGGGTCAAGTTCCGGATGCAGTTGATGCTGTAGCCGAAGTATTTTTAGACAATCCGCTCGTTGTTCTGGCATCAGCCGACCATCCATTGTCTCGCGAAAAAAAGATCAGCATTGAGCGTATTTGTGAAGAAACCTTTATTATTCGTGAGCCGGGGTCTGGAACAAGAATGGCGGCAGAGCGATTTTTTTTAGAACAAAATAAAAAAATGAAAGTCCGCATGGAGCTGGGAAGTAATGAGGCGATTAAGCAAGCTATTGTCGGTGGATTGGGTATTGCTGTATTGTCGCGGCATACCCTGGCGCTTGATGCGCCAATGGGGCAACTTGTGATACTTGATGTAGAGGGATTTCCCATTGAACGTCATTGGTATTTTGCTTACCCATCCGGTAAACAGTTATCGATTGTTGCGCAGACTTTCTTGGAGTATTTGCGGCAAGCACCCGATTTTCTCGAAGATTTATCATGCCGCCATGCGATTTCCGGGCACTGTCCGCTGTTAAAAAAATGAAACGGCATAGAATCCCGATATTTAGGGAAACGCTGAATAATGATTTGCTGATAGGAGTTTTACAATGACACACTATATTGCCTGGTTCGATCAATTGACGATGAACGATGTCGGTCTGGTTGGCGGCAAAAATGCGTCGCTGGGTGAAATGATCAACCATCTGGCGCAAGCCGGTGTGACTGTGCCCGCCGGTTTTGCCACCACGACCATAGCGTATCGTGAATTTCTCGCGGCCAACGGGTTGACGGACCGCATTAATCAGTTATTGAACGGCTTGAATGTCGACGACATTCAAGCGCTGACCGCCGCCGGCAAGACCATACGCGGCTGGATGCTCAATGCCGCGCTGCCGGATGCGATTGCGCAAGCTATCTCTCAGGCTTACGAGCAGCTTACCGCAACCAGCGGCGGCGAGGTTTCGTTTGCCGTGCGCTCGTCGGCGACCGCCGAGGACTTGGCCGATGCATCGTTTGCCGGACAGCAGGAAACGATGTTGAACGTGCGCGGATTGGATCAGATCATTGCGTCGATCAAGGTGGTGTTCGCGTCGCTGTATAACGACCGCGCGATCGCGTACCGCGTGCACCAGGGTTTTGCGCACGATAAAGTGTATTTGTCCGCCGGTATTCAAAAAATGGCGCGCAGCGACTTGGGCGCGAGCGGCGTGATGTTCACGCTGGATACCGAATCCGGTTTCCGCGACGCCGTTTTCATCACTGCGACCTACGGATTGGGCGAAACCATCGTGCAAGGCATCGTCAATCCGGATGAATTCTATGTGTACAAACGCGGGCTCGCTGCCGGAAAACCGGCGGTTCTGTCGCGGCGGCTGGGCACCAAAGCCATCGAGATGGTGTACGCCGGGCAAAAAAGCGGCAGCAGCGTGTATACAGTGACGCGCGATGTCGAAGCGGCGCGGCGCATGCGCTTTTCGCTGTCGGATGCGCAAGCCGAGGCGCTGGCGCGGCAGGCGGTGATCATCGAACAGCATTACGGCCGCCCGATGGATATCGAATGGGCGCTGGACGGTCAAGACGGACAACTGTACATCGTGCAGGCGCGTCCGGAAACGGTGGAAAGCCGCGCTGCGGCGGTGCTGGAACGCTACAAGCTCAACCGCAAGGGCCAAGTGCTGGCGGAAGGACGCGCGATCGGCAGCCGGATCGGCCAGGGAACGGCGCGCTTGATTAAAAGTGTCGATCAAATGCACGCCGTTCAACCGGGCGATGTGCTGGTGACCGACATGACCGATCCGGATTGGGAACCGATTATGAAACGCGCGTCGGCAATCGTTACCAACCGCGGCGGACGTACCTGTCACGCCGCGATCATCGCGCGTGAAATGGGTATCCCGGCCGTCGTCGGTTGCGGCAACGCCACCGCGCTGATCACCGATGGCGCGGACGTGACCGTTTCCTGCGCGGAAGGCGATACCGGTCGCGTTTACGAAGGATTATTGCCGTTTGAACACCAGACGGCGGATACCGGCAATCTGCCCGATTTGCCGCTCAAGATCATGATGAACGTCGGCGATCCGTCGCGCGCCTTCGCGGTTTCGCGCATGCCGAATCAGGGCGTCGGGCTGGCGCGGCTGGAATTCATCATCAATAACCGCATCGGCATCCATCCGAAAGCGCTGCTGGAATTCAATGCGTTGCCCACCGATCTGAAGCATCAAATCAGCCGGCGTCTCGCGGGTTACGCCAACCCCATCGATTTTTACGTGGAAAAATTGACCGAAGGCATCGCCACACTGGCGGCGGCGTTCTATCCGCATCCGGTGATCGTGCGCACCTCCGATTTCAAGTCCAACGAGTACGCCAACCTGATCGGCGGCAACCGTTATGAGCCGAACGAAGAAAACCCGATGATCGGCTTTCGCGGCGCATCGCGTTATGTCGCTGCCGCGTTCCGCGATTGTTTCGAGCTGGAATGCCGGGCGTTGCGCAAGGTGCGCGACGACATGGGGCTGACCAACGTCGAGATCATGATTCCATTCTGCCGTACGCTGGAAGAAGCCGGACAGGTCACCGCGTTGCTCGCAGCGCAAGGATTGGCGCGCGGCCAAAACGGCCTGCGCCTGATCATGATGTGCGAAATTCCTTCCAACGCGCTGCTGGCGGAAGAATTTCTGGAGTTCTTCGACGGATTCTCCATCGGCTCCAACGACATGACGCAATTGACGCTTGGAGTCGACCGCGATTCCAGCCTGGTGGCGTCCGTTTTCGACGAGCGCAATGCGGCGGTCAAGAAACTGCTGGCAATGGCCATCGGCGCGTGCCGCAAGCAGGGCAAATACATCGGCATTTGCGGGCAGGGGCCGTCGGATTATCCGGATTTCGCCGCTTGGCTTTACGAGCAAGGCGTCAGCAGCCTGTCGCTCAATCCTGATTCCGTGGTGGATACTTGGCTGCACCTGTCCAAACTGAACAAACCGGATTCCGTATGACCCGCCAGAAGCGCACCGTTTTTTACTTGTCCGACCGTACCGGCATCACGGCGGAAACGCTCGGCCATAGCTTGCTGACGCAATTTGACGGCATGGATTGGGAAACGGTCAGCGTGCCATTTCTGGACGACAGTGAAAAGGCCCGCGCCGTGGCGGCGCAGATCAACCAGGCCGCCGAACAGGACGGTCACCGTCCGCTGGTGTTCAGCACGCTGCAACAACCGGAAATACTGGACGTGATCAAACAAGCCGATTGCCGCGTGTACGATTTTTTCGAGGCATTCACCCATCCGGTCGAAGCCGAATTGCACCGGCCTTCCGCGCGCAAAGCCGGGCGCTCACATGGCTTGCAGAACAGCCCGGCGTATTTCAAGCGCATCGCCGCGGTCAATTTCGTGCTGGCGCACGACGACGGGGTCAATCCCAAGCATTTCAATGAAGCCGACATCATTCTGATCGGTGTTTCGCGCTGCGGTAAAACGCCGACTTGCCTGTACTTGGGACTGCAATACGGCATCGCCGCGGCGAATTATCCGCTGACGCCGGACGACATGGACGTGCAGCAACTACCGGCGGTGCTCGAACCGGTCAAGCACAAACTGTTCGGCCTGACGCTGACCCCGGCGCAACTGCACTTC
>JAFEEV010000225.1 GCA_018240935.1 Pseudomonadota bacterium | reverse complement strand
TGCCAACATTCCTGTTGCCAGGGGTAAATATCACGAATCATGTAACAATTGTTGAACGGTTTGCCCGACCGCCGTATTGACTTCGGCGAGCGGACGGCTGCTGTCGATAATGTGAATGCGGCCGGGAAATTGCCGCGCACGGTCGAGATAAGCATTTCGCACGCGTTGAAAGAATTCCGCTTGCTCTAGCTCGAAACGATCGGCATCTTTGATTTGACGGATGCGCTGCTGGCCGACTTCGACCGGCACGTCGAAATACAGCGTCAAGTCCGGCTGCAGAGCACCCTGCACCCAATGTTCCAGAATTTTCAGCTTACCGGTATCCAATCCCCGCCCGCCGCCTTGGTAGGCAAAACTGGCGTCGGTGAAACGGTCGGAGATGACCCATTGGCCTTGTTGCAGTGCGGGCAAAATCACTTTGTCCAGATGCTCGCGTCGCGCTGCGAACATCAACAGCGCTTCGGTTTCCGCATGCATGGCCATCGATTTGTCCAGCAGCAACGCACGCACTCGCTCGCCCAGCGGCGTGCCGCCGGGTTCGCGCGTTACCACCGGCTGCACGCCGCCGCGCTGCAACAGCTCGACGATCCACGCCAGTTGCGTCGATTTGCCGGCACCGTCGATGCCTTCCAGCGTGATGAATTTGCCTGGTTTCATGTTTTTCCCGGTTTTCAAGTTCTGTTGCAGTCGGTTACCATGCGTGATTATTCAATTTCCGCAGATTTTAACATGCGCTTGGATGCCATCGGCTTACTCGATTCCGCAAAATTCATCGCCTCGCCAAATTGCGACGAACGCCCGCCAAACACGCAAATCAACTTATTGGTGATCCACAACATCAGTCTGCCGCCGGATCAATTCGGCGGTGACGGTGTGATCGAACTGTTCACCAATCGCATCGATCCGGCTGTGCACCCTTATTATCAATCGCTGCAAAGTTTGAAAGTTTCCGCGCATTTCTTTATCCGCCGTGATGGCAGTCTGATTCAGTTCGTGCCGTGCAGCCAGCGCGCCTGGCATGCCGGCGTCTCGAATTGGCAAGGCCGCGAACGCTGCAACGATTTCTCCATCGGTATCGAGCTCGAAGGCAGCGACTTCACATCGTTTAGCGACGCGCAATACGGAGCGCTGATCGCCTTGACCCAGTGTTTATGCGATCACTACCCTGTCCGGCACATCGCCGGGCACTCGGATATCGCCCCCGGACGCAAAACCGACCCGGGGCCTTATTTCGACTGGAAAAGATATGAAGGCGGCCTAAACAGAGGCTTGATTTTCCGGTCAGCCAATAACACACCGCCGTAATCACCGCAGTACCGATCAAGTTCAGCACCAGCCCTGCACACGCTGCTGTTACCGCTCTACGCCGGTAGCGAATACGATTGTATTAGGCGCTGGACCCAATCCATCAACGCGTACTAAAAAGAATTTTCCTCAAAAACCTAACGTAAATGTCGATAACCATGCTCCCGGCCATCAGGCCACCCGCTGAATTCTACCGATCGTAATCTGATTGATGTCATTGGAGGAGTATTACAACATGGAAGGACTTATCGTTGAACCATCCAGAACTTACCAGAAATTGCTTTCTACCGCGATTGAATCGGGCGGATTGGGAACCAAGCAAGTTTCAACCGGTGGTGAGGCGCTTTCGTTGCTGAAAACACAGCCTTTTGATCTGGTTTTCATTGCCACGCACTTGCAGGATATGGATGGCCCCATGTTTTCGTCGCAATTGCGCGCCGATTCCCGCACCCGGCAAATTCCGCTGGTCATGATTACCGCCAACGACGATAAGCAATTTCAGGACGAAGCATTTTCCGCCGGTGTGACAGAAATATTTTCCAAGCACGAACTGGATAAAATCACCAGTTATACCGTGCAGTTTTCCAGAAAAAGATGCTGCAAGGCCATGAGCGGCCGCATTTTATATCTTGAAGACAGCTCGCCTGCGGCCGCTACGGTGATTTCATTACTCACGGACTGCGGCTACACGGTCGATCATTTCAGTAACGGCGAGGAAGGATTGCATGCATTCCAGGACAATGACTACGATCTGGTGCTGGCCGATACCTTGCTGAAGGGAAGATTGAACGGCCAAGCCATCGTAAAGGCGATTCGCGGTCTTGAAGGTGAACAAAAAAATGTGCCGCTGCTGGTTTTCTCGGTGCTTGACGATGCCACGCGTAAAGTGGAATTGCTGCGTTCCGGTGTCAATGATTACGTCAGCAAGCCGCTGATTCAGGAAGAATTGCTGGCGCGAGTCAATACACTGATCAGCAATAAGAAACTGTCAAGCAAGGCAATTTCTCAACTGGCCCAGATGCACGAGCTGGCGATGAAAGATCCGCTTACCGGGTTATATAACCGCCACTTCCTGCTGGAAACGGCACCGTCGAAACTGAGCGAAGCCGTCCGGCACAGCATTCCATGCAGTCTGATCATGATCGATATCGATCAATTCAAATTCATCAATGAGAAATTCGGCCTTGCCAGCGGAGATAAGGTATTGAAGGAAATAGCCGCGGTACTCACCGGTTCTATTCGCCGAGAAGATATTGCCGCCCGCTATGGCGAAGAGGAGTTCGCGCTGCTGTTGCCTCATTGCGATATTTCCGGCGCGGTGTCTATCGCCGGAAAAATACGGCAATCGATCGAAAATTTGCAACCATCCGGTATCAATGTCACCGCAAGTTTGGGTGTGGCCGAATTGCAATCCAATGCATGCAACGGTTTCACCGAGTTGCTGAAAGCCGCTACGGAAGCGGTTGACCGGGCTAAATCCGGCGGACCCAATCACGTTTTTGTGCATCGCTCGTAACGATCCCAGATTTCGATCGCAATCGTTAGGGTAGTTCTGAAAAAGGTAGTAAACGATGGTCACGCAAGGCGAAATCAGGTGAAAGAGCCCAATTTACGAATGGCATGAGGGTTTTGAATCTGATTTCAACGCAGTATGACCGAGTGTAGTGGTTTTTCGGAGCTTTCCTAAGCGGAATTACGCTCCAGCATGGCAGTTGCATGACTCTCAATATAGCGTTGCTGCTTTTTTTCCTTGATGGCATCGATATGCACCAGAATCAGCGCATCGACGCAGTCCGAAAATTGCGGATCGATATTGAATCCCAGAAATTCGCACCCGCCGGGTTCGCACAATTCGACGTATTGTTTATACAGCACCGGCACTTTGACGCCGGATGCATCGAGCTTTTCTTTCAGCAGCGCAAGCGCATGCTTATAGTCCGTTTCATCGGTAACATGATGGTATTTTGCAAAATCCGCTGCGGCGCCGAATTCAAACGGTAATCTCGGTTCTGCGAACTTTTCTGCGTTACCGAACAGTGTGTGATAAAAACCGGCAATCGCCTGCTGCGCTGGTTTGGGCAGCGATGTGCTCATCGATACCGGTCCGGTCAGGTAGCGTATTTCCGGATGCTGATGCAAATAAGCGCCGATGCCGTACCACAAATAATCCAGGCTGCGTTTATTCTGATAACGGGGTTGAATGAAACTGCGCCCGAGCTCGATCGATTGCTCCAGATACGGTAAAAATGCCGGATTGAATGCAAATAAACTGTGCGTGTACAGCCCTTCCGCGCCACGCGTTTTGATGATCTTCGCCGCTTCGCCGATGCGGTACGAGCCGATGATTTCCAGTTCGTCCTCGTCCCACAAAATCAAATGGCGGTAATAGCGGTCATAACTATCGATATCCAGCGCGTTACCGGTACCCTCCTGCACCTGACGGAACGATAGCTCGCGCAACCTGCCGATTTCGCGCATTACACTTGAATTTGGCAGGTAATCGAACAGATAAATATGCTTACCGTCCTGCGTCTTACCGATTAGCTGCGATGCTTTCAATTCCTTGCGAATTTGCTTGGTGCGCACCGGATGAATGATGTTTTCAACCGGTTTGAACAACTCCTTCTTTTTTTTCTTGCCGAGTAGATACACTTGCTTGCGCATCAGTTTC
>JAFEEV010000224.1 GCA_018240935.1 Pseudomonadota bacterium | reverse complement strand
GGCGACGGCGACGACAGCATCACCTGCGGCACGGGTGCGGATAGTATATCCGGCGGCAGTGGTGACGATACCATCACGTTTGCCGCCGGTACCGGTCTGACCAGCGCGGACACGGTGAATGGCGGCAGCGGTATCGATACCGTCACGCTGACCGGAACCACCGCGGTTGCCGCAACCAATTTCGACAACGTCAGCAACATCGAAGTGATTACGCTCGCCAACACCACCACGAATGTCGCCATTACCGCCAAAGATGCTTTGGTTGCCGCCGGTGCAACTTTAACGCTGTTTGCGACCACCCTCACTTCCGGTATTTTGACGTTTGACGGTAGCGCAGAAACAGACGGCGCTTTCCTCATCACCGGCGGCAACGCAGCGGACACGATCAAGGGTGGCGCGGGCAACGACACCCTGGACGGCGGTGCGGGGAACAACACTATCACGGCGGGTTTGGGCGACGATACGCTGACCGGCGGTTCCGGCAACGACACTTTCACATTTGCCGCCGTCAGCGGCATCACCAGCGCGGATACCGTGGACGGCGGCGCGGGAACGGATACCGTCGCCTTGACCGGCAACACCGCTTTTACCGCAGCCAATGACTTTGACAATGTTAAATATATCGAAGTCATTACGCTTGCCAACACAAATACGGCCGTCACCATCACAACCAAGGATACGCTGGTCGCGGCGAGCGCCACCTTGACGCTGACCAATGCCGCCAATTCCGGCGCGCTAACCTTTACCGGCAGCGCGGAAACGGACGGCATTTTCAATATCACCGGCGGTACCGGCAACGACAGCATCACCGGTGGCGCGGGCAACGACACACTCGCCGGAGGCACGGGAAACGACACGCTCACCGGCGGCGCGGGCAATGACAGCATAACCGGCGGCGCGGGTAACGATAGCGTCACGGGCAACGCCGGTGCGGACACGATGGCTTTGGGCAGCAGCGCTAACGACAATACCCGGCAAACCGTAATCTACAGCGCCGCCACAGATGGCGCCGCAGCCGGCGCCAGCAGCGGATCCGACACGATCACGCAATTCGATGCCAATGCAAACGACGCCAGCGATGATTTGATTCAAATCGGCGGCGCATTAAAAACCGCGCTCGACGATGACGGCGATGGTGTTTTGGATTATTCCGCCAGTGACGGCACGGATCTGGGCAATCAAGCCATCGTTGGCGGCGCCAATCAGGAAGCGACTGTGTTACAGGACAGCGAAGTCGAAATTACCTCGACCGCTTTCACCACGCCGGGATTGGCCGGTGTTGTAACCGAATTGGGGGAAGAAATCGATTTCTCCGCTATCGCCACCGGCGAAGAGCACTTATTCATCATCAATTTCTCCACGACGCAAAGCGCGCTGGTATTGTATACCGCCGGATTAGGCGGCGATGACGCGATAGTTGCAACGGATTTACGGGTGCTTGGGATCGTGACGCATAACGACGGCACCGGTCTAACGGCGGATAATTTGACTTTCTGATCTCGCTTTCCGGCACGATAAATGCGTGATTGAATCCCGAATGGTTTAAAATCGCCCAGCGCACGATTCAGCGTACCGTCATTTTTAGTCCGCACAATTCCTAAGGTTAAACAAGCATGAAAGTAAACAGACCGGCCAAACCGCCGGCGAAGAAAAAAGCACCCGTCCCCCGGCGCAGTGCGGAGAAAAACGCACCCGCGTCCGCGTTCGCCGCCACGCCGCCGCCATCCACGTTCAAATTGCAAAAACTGCTGGCGCAAAGAGGACTTGGGTCGCGGCGCGAAATGGAAACACTCATTGCCAGCGGTGAAGTCAGCGTCAACGGTAAAACCGCCACACTCGGCGACCGCGCCGGACCGGGGGACGTGATTCGCATTGGCCGGCGTGTGATTCGCGTGCATGAAGAAGAATTGCCCAAGGTGTTGCTGTATCACAAACCGGAAGGCGAAATTGTCAGCCGGCACGACCCGGAAGGCCGCCCTTCCGTTTTCGACAGACTGCCGCATCTGCGCTCGTCCAAATGGATCGCCATCGGGCGGCTGGACTTCAACACCAGCGGACTGCTGGTTTTCACCAACGACGGCACATTGGCCAACCGGCTCATGCATCCGCGCTTCGAGATGGAACGCGAATACGCCGTGCGCATACTCGGCGAACTAAGCGAAGAACAAATGCAACAACTCACCACCGGCGTTCAGCTTGAAGACGGTGAAGCGGCCTTCACCTACCTCGCCGACCAAGGCGGCGAAGGCATCAATCACTGGTACCGCGTCATCCTGAAAGAAGGCAAAAACCGCGAAGTGCGGCGCATGTTCGAAGCCATCGGCTTAACGGTTAGCCGCCTGATGCGCGTGCGTTTCGGCCCGATCAACCTGCCGCCACGAATCAAACGCGGACAATGGCTGGAATTGGACGAGAAAGAAACGCGGCGGTTGTTGAGTTTGATTGAGTGATTTGGTTATTCTTGCTCACTACCCTGTGAAGAAAGCAGATATGGCACAATGCAACCATAGTCGAAGAATTCTCAAAACACGGAAAGCGATATCTTGAACACAAAAAAATTAATCGATGAAGCAGTAGCCTTACCAGTCGAAGAAAGAGCACTGCTGGTTGATTCCTTGCTGCGCAGTCTTAATCAACCGGAATCCGGAATTGATGAAAAATGGATTCAGGTAGCACACAAACGTTTAACCGAAATGCGATCCGGCTCTCTAGCAACAATTCCGGGGGACAAAGTGTTCGAAAAAATCTGGAAAAGATTTGAAAGATGACCTATTGGTTTCATCCGGAAGCAATCCTGAATGAGGT
>JAFEEV010000223.1 GCA_018240935.1 Pseudomonadota bacterium | reverse complement strand
TACTATTAGCTTATGCCGGAACATCAACGGCCAATCAGGACAGCGATTTCCTCGGCGCCCGGGAAGCCTTCCAATCGGGTAACGCCAAACTTCTCGACGATTACGCGAAACGGCTGCAGCGCCACGTGCTGTGGCCTTATGTCGAGTATTATCAATTGCGCATGACATTGCGCACGGCCGATAGCGCGCAAATCCGCTCTTTCCTTGCGCGCTACGACGGCGATCTGGTCGCGGACCGGCTGCGCAGCGACTGGCTGAAAGTACTCGGCAAGAATCAGCAATGGCCGCTGTTTGAAGCCGAATATGCCTTGCTGGCCAATAAGGATACCGAATTATTGTGTTATCACTATCAGCACCGCCTGCATAAAGGCGACAATACGACACTGACCGGCGCGCGTTCGATATGGTTTACGCCGTCCAGTCTGCCGGATAGCTGCACGCCCGTTTTTCAAGCGCTCATATCCAACAAGCGGATCACGCCGGAAGATATCTGGCGCAGGATCCGCTCGGCTTTGGAAGAAGGCCAGACTGGCGTAGCCACCCACGTGAATCGTTACTTGCCCAATCATGAGGCGCTCAATAGCACCGATCTGAATAGCGCCGCGAAAAATCCGCTGCGCTACCTGGACACCTTGAAGCAAAAAATTCACACGCGCAGCGATCGCGAAATTGCTTTGTTCGCACTGTTGCGTTTGTTGCGCAACGATACCGATCCGGCTTATAAGCAATGGCTGAACATCAAGAATCAGCTTACCGCATCCGACCGCTCCTATTTTCTGGCCAGATTGGGACATCGCGCCGCCATGCGGCATGATCCGCGCGCGCTGGATTGGTTCCGCGAAGCGCAAAACACCCCGCATCCATACCCGGCGTCGGATACCGTGCTGGCATGGCAAGTGCGTGCCGCATTGCGGGTCGCCAACTGGAACGAAGTGCTGAAAACCATCGACCGGATGTCGCCGGCCGAGCAGCATACGGATACTTGGCGATACTGGAAAGCGCGCGCTTTGAAGGTAACCGGCAAAACGCTGGACGCCAATCAAATTTTTATTCCGCTCAGCGACGAGCATAGTTTTTATGGTCAACTGGCCAGAGAAGAGCTGGGCGCCATGCTCAGCATCGCGGAGAAAACCTATCGCGTCAGCAATAGCGAAGTATCCGTAATGGAGCGTAAACCCGGAATTCAGCGCGCCTTGGCTTTTTCGCGCATGAATTTGCGCACCGAAGCACAACGGGAATGGAGTTGGACCACGCGCAATTTCAGCGACGCGGAGCTGCTGGCTGCGGCGGAAGTTGCGCACCGCCATGGCTTATACGACCGTGCGATCAATACCGCCAATCGCACGCTCTCGCAGCATGATTTCAATTTGCGCTTTTTGTCACCGCATCGCGCGGCGCTCAGAAAGATTCTACAGCAGCATGAATTGGATGAAGCCTGGGTATACGGGTTGATCCGCCAGGAAAGCCGTTTCATTGCGGACATCAAATCGCACGCCGGAGCGGCCGGTTTGATGCAATTGATGCCCGCAACCGCGGAATGGGTGGCTAAGCAACTGGGCATAGCGAATTTCCGCCAGCATCTGGTGGTCGATGTGAATACCAATTTACAACTGGGCACGTATTATCTTAAACATGTGCTCAGCACATTGGACAATCAACCGCTGCTGGCTTCGGCCGCTTACAACGCCGGACCGGGGCGGGCCAGACGCTGGCGTGACAATACGGTGCCGCTGGAAGGCGCGATTTACGCGGAAACCATTCCGTTCAACGAGACACGCGATTACGTCAAAAAGGTCCTGGAAAACTCGATATACTACGCCAAGGTTCTCGATCACGGACACGATGCGCCGCTGCTCAAGGAGCGTCTGGGCGTGGTGCGCGCGGCCAAGTAATGTATTCTCAGTCAGAAAAACCATGAAAACTTATCTTGTGGGCGGCTCGGTGCGCGACGAACTGCTCGGATTACCGGTCAAGGATCACGATTATGTCGTAGTGGGCGCTTCACCCGAGGAAATGGTGCGGCTTGGCTATCGTCCGGTGGGCAAGGATTTTCCGGTTTTTCTGCATCCGCAAACACATGAGCAGTACGCGCTGGCGCGCACGGAACGGAAGATTTCGCTGGGCTACAAAGGATTTGAAGTGTACACCTCGCCGCAAGTCACGTTGCAGGAGGATCTGGCGCGGCGCGACTTGACCATCAATTCGATCGCCAAGGATGCGGATGGCAATATCATCGACCCCTTTAACGGCGTAGCCGATCTGGAAGCGGGCATTTTGCGTCACATCAGCCCCGCCTTTTCCGAAGATCCCGTGCGTATTCTCAGAGCGGCGCGTTTTGCCGCACGTTTCAATTTTCACGCCGCCCCGGAAACACTGGCGCTGATGAGCGACATGGTGCATAACGGCGAAGTGGATGCGCTGGTGCCGGAACGCGTGTGGCAGGAGCTGTCGCGCGGCTTGATGGAAAGAAATCCGTCGCGGATGTTCTACATGCTGCGCGAATGCGGCGCGCTGGCGCGCATCATGCCGGAAGTCGACGTGTTGTTTGGCGTTCCGCAACCGGCGCACGCGCATCCGGAAATCGATACCGGTGTGCATATCATGCTGGCGATCGATTACGCCGCCGCGCAAAATTATTCGTTGCCGGTGCGTTTTGCCGCGTTGACGCACGATCTCGGCAAGGGCACGACCCCGCCCGATGAATGGCCGCGGCATATCGGTCACGAAGCGCGCAGCGTCGAATTGACGCAAAACTTATGCGAGCGCATCCGCGCGCCTAAGGATGTGCGTGACCTTGCCGTGCTGGTCGCCCGTTACCACGGCGACGTGCATCGCGCGCAAGAACTGAAACCATCCACCATGGCGGACATGCTGCAAGCAGTCGATGCTTACCGCAAACCCGGCCGCTTCGGCGAATTCCTGCAGGCTTGCGCGTGCGATTTTCATGGCCGTCCCGGTTATGCAACCAAACCTTATGCGCCAGAAAAACGGTTTCAGCACGCCTATGGCGCTGCCAAAAGCGTCGATGCCGGCGCCATCGCATCTGAATTACATCAGCGCATTGCCGATCCCGCAGCATTACCCGCGGCAATCAACACCAGCGTCCGCGAAATGCGCATTGCTCGAATAAAGGCCGCTGTTAATTTAGAGCTGGAAGCTTAGGGAAGCTCCGAAAAAGGTAGCGAGCGACGTTCAGGCAAGGCGAAATCAAGCGAAAAAGCGCAGTTTACAAGGTGTAAAATGAGCATTTTGAGTCTGATTTCAACACAGCATGACCGAGCGCAGTAGTTTTTCAGAGCTTCCTTAGCGGGTCTTGCCCGGCGCACCCGACGCAGCGTTTCCTTAAGAATAACCGTTCATTCATTGCGAAAAGATTTCCACCGCATCGAAGTACCGTTTTTCGTTTCCGGTTATCTTATCGTGTATCATGTCAGTGGCTTTAATTGACCGATTGCCAGATTTCTGGCGGAAGAAAGGGAGGAGAACATGACATTTCACATATTCCATATCAACGAAGTATATTCCAACGCGGCGGGAACCGTTCAGTTCATTGAGTTTAAAGGTGACGGCAATGATCAGGATGAATGGGCCGGGCGCACCATCACCTCGTCGGACGGTGTCACCACGCATACTTTCAATATTCCTACGAACCTCCCGAGTGCGGCGACTCTCAACAAGACGGTGCTGGTTGCGAGCCAGGGATTCGCGGATTTGGGCATCGTAACGCCCGATTACATTGTGCCAAACGGTTTTTTGTTCACCGGCGCCGGCACGGTCAACTTTCCCGGGATGGTC
>JAFEEV010000222.1 GCA_018240935.1 Pseudomonadota bacterium | reverse complement strand
ATCAAAAGTATCAGCAGAATTCCAAGCAGTAACACGTTATCCGGGAATAAGGCGGACTCCGCCGGTGCGGCGCCGGTTTCAACCGGCAGAGCCGGATTGGCCGGTTGAGGCGGATTGGATTGCGGTGGCGTTACTGCCTGCGCGGCAGGCGGGGAGGGCGCAGGTTGCGGTTGCTGCGTGGTTTCTGCCGGCTGGTCACTAGGTGTAATTCCGGCAAGCGGTTTGTTGGCCGGCGCGACGCTTGCAGAGAGCAAAGACTGCATCGCGATAATCTGTTTTTCGATGGATTCGATGCGATTGAGCAGCTTGTTGAGCTCTTCAGTTTCTTCTTCGGCGATTTTTTCCAGCTGTGTTAGTAGCTGCCATACCGGATGATCGTGACTAAAACCGGGTTCCGCTGCCGATTGCGCCGGTGCTTGCGGTTGTCTCTGGCTGGCGCGGGCAGCGTTTGATGCGTGCGATTTGCGCGCCGGTTTTGCATGAGCGCCGATTGTTCTCAAATCGGGGATGTAGACCGTGGTCCCAGCCGGGATGGGTTGATAAAAGCCATCGGGAAAGAGTTGCGGATTTTTGCGGATGACCGCTCGTATAAAGGCGTCGCGCATACGCGCATTGTCCGGGAACATCAGGCGGGCGATCTGCGGAAGGTCTTCACCGGGCAGAATCTGCCAGTGCATCCCGGGTTTCGCCGCATGATCTGCGGATGAAGCTGCTTCCGCTTGCGCGCTATGACCGGATCCGGAATATGCAACAGGTACTTCAGCCGAAACCGGAGTACCTGTCAGAAAGAGAAAAAAGACAATCAATATGCTGCGGGATACCGTCATCTCGTTCAAAAACGCATTTTTTTCTTATTTGCAGTAAGTTGCGACCGCTTTGCTGGCATCAGCAATTTTTCTTTGGCGCAGATCGTCATCGACATACGTTAAGCCGCCAGCTCCATCGGGAACGGTCAAACGCGGCGAATCGGCGTACATTTTAAGCTGAGTTTGGGCGTCGATACATTTTTTTTTGTTTTCTTCCAATTTGGCTTGCTGCTTGGCGTCTTCTTCTCTTTGCTGTTGCCGCCGCTTGTCGAATTCCTCGCGTTGTTCGGATAAATTACCGGATTTGTTTTGACTTCCAGCGGCGGGTGCGGATTTGATATTTAACCTTTGCTCGTCTTTGGCGGCATCCGGCGGAGGCGGTTGATCGGTGTATTGCGTTTTACCGTTCTTGTCGACCCATTTGTAAATCTGCGCATACGTGCTGGTGCTGAGCAGCAAAACGATCGCGGTCATTACAAAAATTTTCATAACGTGCTCCAGAAAATGAATAATCTGAAATACATCGGTTTCGTGTCTACGCAACTTAAAGATTTTCCGCATTAAATCATATCCGCTGGAAATATGTCGTATTCTCAACCGATTTGGCACAAAATTTGCCGCCAAATTTGGCTATAATGTCGCTTTGCCAAGGATTGTTATCATGCAATTGATTCAAAAAGCGCTTACCTTTGATGATGTTCTGTTGATTCCAGCCCATTCGACGGTTTTGCCGCGTGATGTCAGTTTGGCAACGCAATTGACGCGTACCATCAGCCTTAATCTCCCCGTGCTGTCGGCGGCCATGGATACCGTGACCGAAGCGCCGCTGGCGATTGCCTTGGCGCAGGAAGGCGGTATCGGCATTATCCATAAAAATATGTCAATCGAGGCGCAAGCCGCGCATGTCGCCCAAGTCAAGCGCTTCGAAAGCGGCGTGGTCAAGGATCCGGTGACCATCCATCAGAATATGACGGTGCGCGAAGTGCTGGAGTTGATCCGCCAGCATAAGATCTCCGGATTACCGGTGGTGAACGGCAAAAAAGTGGTCGGTATCGTGACCAACCGGGATTTGCGTTTCGAGACCAATTTCGATCAGATCGTCAAACGCATCATGACGCCGAAAAGCCGTCTGGTGACGGTCAAGGAAGATACGCCGCGCGCCGAGGTGCTGGCGTTGTTGCACAAACACCGGCTGGAACGTGTGCTGGTGGTCAATGACCGGTTTGAATTGTGCGGTTTGATCACCGTGAAGGACATTATCAAAACATCGGAGTACCCGCTGGCGTGCAAGGATGAACAGGAACGGCTGCGGGTGGGGGCGGCGATCGGCGTCGGAGAAGGCAGCGAAGAACGCGCGGTTGCATTGGCGGAAGCCGGCGCCGATGTGATCGTAGTCGACACCGCGCACGGCCATTCGCAAAGCGTGCTGGACCGGGTTGCGTGGGTTAAGAAGAATCTGCCGTCGGTGCAAGTGATCGGCGGAAACGTCGCGACGGCAGCGGCGGCCAGAGCGCTGGTCGATCATGGCGCGGACGCGGTAAAAGTGGGCATCGGCCCCGGCTCCATTTGCACCACGCGTATCGTCGCGGGTGTCGGCATTCCACAGATTACCGCCATCCACAATGTCTCCGAAGCGCTCAAAGGCTGCGGCGTGCCGATGATTGCCGACGGCGGCATCCGCTACTCCGGCGATATCGCCAAGGCATTGGCGGCGGGTGCGGATACCGTGATGCTCGGCGGTTTGTTCGCCGGTACGACGGAAGCGCCGGGTGAGATTGAATTGTTCCAAGGGCGTTCGTACAAAAGCTACCGCGGCATGGGTTCGCTATCCGCGATGCAGCAGGGATCAAGCGACCGCTATTTCCAAGACAAAGAGCAAAAAAACAACGACAAACTGGTGCCCGAGGGTGTGGAAGGGCGGGTGCCTTTCAAGGGCAGCATTTCCGCAGTGATTCATCAATTGATGGGCGGTGTGCGTTCGAGCATGGGTTATCTGGGCTGCGAATCGATTGCGGCGATGCACCAGCGGGCGGAGTTTGTCGAAATTACCTCGGCCGGTATCCGTGAATCGCACGTGCACGATGTGCAGATCACCAAAGAAGCGCCCAACTATCACGTCAAATAATCTTTCTTTTCCATGCATCAAAAAATCCTGATTCTGGACTTCGGTTCACAGTACACGCAGTTGATTGCGCGGCGCGTGCGTGAAACCAATGTGTATTGCGAATTGCATCCGTACGATGCCGATCCCGAATTGATTAAAGCCTTCGCACCGCAGGGCATTATTCTGTCCGGCGGCCCCGCTTCGGTTACCGAAGACGAAACGCCGCGCGCGCCGCAAATCGTTTTTGAACTTGGTGTGCCGGTGCTGGGCATTTGCTACGGTATGCAGACGATGGCGGCACAATTGGGCGGTACGGTTGAAAACGCCGCTGTTCGCGAGTTTGGTTATGCCGAACTGCAAACGACGCCGCACGGCGCGTTATTTCAGGATATCCAAGACCGCGCGGATAAGGATGGGAAAAAACTGCTGGAAGTCTGGATGAGTCATGGCGACGCCGTGGTTTCGTTGCCGGACGGATTCGCCGTGATGGCGTGTAACGCCGCCACGCCGATTGCCGCGATGGCGGACGATAAGCGCCGTTTCTACGGCATCCAGTTTCACCCCGAGGTAACGCATACGCTGCAAGGCAAGGCGATCATCGACCGCTTCGTGCACGATATCTGCGGCATCGGGCGCGATTGGAATATGCCGGATTACGTCGAAGAGGCGATCGGTAAAATCCGCGCAGCGGTGGGCAACGACCGGGTGATTCTGGGGTTGTCCGGCGGCGTGGATTCCTCGGTCGCGGCGGCGTTGATTCATCGCGCCATCGGCGATCAATTGACCTGTGTGTTTGTCGACAACGGCTTGCTGCGCGCCAATGAAGCCAAGCAAGTCATGGAAACGTTTGCGAAAAACTTAGCGGTCAAAGTGATTCATGTCGACGCCAGCCGGGATTTCTATCGCAATCTTACAGGCGTTACCGATCCGGAAATGAAACGGAAAATCATCGGCCGGGAATTTGTCGAAGTATTCCAACGCGAATCGGCCGCAATCAGCGACGCCAGATGGCTGGCGCAAGGTACGATCTATCCCGATGTGATCGAATCCGCCGGCGGTAAAACCAAGAAAGCGCACACCATCAAATCGCACCATAACGTCGGCGGCTTGCCGGAAACGTTGCATTTGAAACTGCTCGAACCGCTGCGCGAATTGTTCAAGGATGAGGTGCGCGAATTGGGACTGGTGCTGGGTTTGCCGCGCGAAATGGTTTTTCGTCATCCGTTCCCCGGTCCCGGCTTGGGGGTGCGCATTCTGGGCGAAGTGAAATACGAATACGCTGAGCTGTTGAGACAAGCCGATCACATTTTTATCGAGGAATTGCAACACGCCGGCTGGTACGAAAAAACCTCGCAAGCGTTCGCGGTGTTTCTGCCGGTCAAATCCGTCGGCGTCATGGGAGACGGACGCACCTACGAATACGTCATTGCCCTCAGAGCCGTGCAAACGCAGGATTTCATGACCGCCAACTGGGCGGAACTGCCGTACTCGCTGTTGAGCAAGGTTTCCAACCGCATCATCAACGAAATCCGCGGTATCAACCGCGTGGTTTACGATATTTCCGGCAAGCCGCCGGCAACGATTGAGTGGGAATGATTTAATGTTTCGCACTAATAGCAATAAGTTGCAAAAAACGTACGAACTCGCTTGAATACTTGTTATTTGTGTCTGATAGAGAAATGCAATTAAAGTATGAATTTTCTTGGAGTATATCGACTTACAATTCTAAGGAAGCGCTAATTAATTGGACGAATGAGACGAAGCACGAGTCGCACGGAACACAGCAACCGAGACATATCCACTAGATAGTCGAGAGAGTGAGTACCGCGCAACGAAGCGATTCGCTCGTGTAGTCAATTAATGAGCGTTTCCCTAATTTTCTATTAGATAAAAACTAGAATTGAGCTATGAGAAAAAAACCGGATGAAACAAACAGACTTGGGGAGACTTTTTATTGCCGCACGAGCAAAGTGCTCGCACATCAGAACTTATGCCGACATAGATCACCATTTGGATCTACTTGAGCAACTGCTCACAAATTGAGAAAGAAGAAGCATCCCTGCGGGGAAAATTTTTGATCAATCAGATGAGCTTGATTGTAATCCTAAATGGTTGGCAATTGGGAAAGGACAAATGAGAGATGACAATAAAATTCCTTTTGATATTGATTTATCAGGAATATCTTTAGGAAAGGCTGCGCATTTTAAAGAGGTTGTCGCAATGCCGAAAGAAGGATTTCAGAGTCAGGAAAACATTTTTAAAGCAGTGTTTAAGAGCGCTACAAATAGAAAAATCAAGAATAGTAATGTATTTGAATTGCAATATTGATGCAGGGAAGATGAGTGTAAGTGCAAAGCTGGATAAAAATGACTAAAAGGAGTTGAAAGTGACAATAAAAATAATCAATGGAATTTTAGTGGCCGTTCTTATGGTTGCTGCATCAACAGCAAGCGCAACACTCGAATCCCGGTTGAGCGGGATGGCTTACTACGATACGGATACAGGGCTAACTTGGGCGGCGCCAGTATACACAATACCGGGCAAGCCATTTTTTGAGCAAGTAAGTTTTCTTTCAACTTTTACGCTCGGCGGAACTAGTGACTGGGAAATACCGGCACTTTCAGAATTTTCAGCATTTATATTCTCACACTCCGACCACTCCATTCCATGGATGTTGATTCCATACCCGCCATTGGATACCGATATGAGCGCATGGAATGCCTGGTACTGGGTTGATAAAGCAACTGCGAGCGGCTCCCCTTATGGATACAGACCATCAACAAACGAATTTTATCCAGGTGATGTGTATCTATCATTAAGTGATTTCGATGTTTGGCCAGTTCATGTCGGCGACGTGCCTGTTGTGGCAGTACCAGAACCCCAAACCTACGCGATGCTGTTGGTGGGCATCGGATTAATTCGTTTATTTTCGAGCAAGAAGGATAAATTATTAGCGTGAGAAATATCGCCATCATCTTAGCAATCTGCTCAATACCAAATCTGGTCGCTGCGGAAGATTTTGGTTTAACCGACACATTTAAAAAATGTATGGATGAGTCTGGCGGGACATCTTTCAACATGAGCGAGTGTGTCAGCGCTGAAGCAGAATTTCAAGATGCCAGGTTGAATAGCGCTTATAAAAAAGTACTGAGCGGATTACCTGGAGATCAAAAAACCGCATTGAGGAATACCCAGCGATCATGGATAAAGTACCGTGATGAAAAATGTGAACTCGCTGGGCGAAGATATGACGGTGGCACAATTCAGCCGGTCATTGTGACCGATTGCGTAATGCAAATGACGGCAGAGCGCTCGAAAGAGCTTGAGGGCATGATCGAGGAAGATCACGTATCCGCCACAGAACCACAAAGCAATCAACTTGGCCATCAAATAAGTGATCAGCAGATACAAAACATGGCTGGCGATATGTATCGCGCAGCTTTATTTGGCGGCGTTGATGGCATGATTAGAACGGAAAACGGATGCTGGGCATCGATAAGCGGCAATACAGCAAGTAACGTTGATATCGAATCGTGCGCTATATACGGGATTTCCGGGTCAATAATTGACGCCACGTTTGCAGAGCTCAAATGCGTGGATTGCTACCGGCTTATGATCCTGATGCTCTAAGGGAGAGAATTTTTGAGAACGCCAAAAAACACGGATTCAGTAAAGAAAAAACCCAGGAAATTATTGAAAAAGTAGGCAAGCAGAACATCGACAAAATCCTCGCGGGATTAATGAATGCTGGAATGCGATGATTTGTGAATCCTGAGTTCCTTAAGCTTATCGCATCAATTCACACTCAATGGTCTCACTGAAAGCCGAAAATCTTCAAGAATGTAATCAGGACCAACACGACCGTCAGAATAAAAACGACGCGCGACATTAATTGATAAATTGCTCTCCGGACGATTATTTCTTGATGGTATTGCGCATCGATTTCTCGCATTTCATTTCTGAGTTTGCGGAATGGCGGCCCCATGATATCGAGACAGCGCAGAAGCACCATGGCGACGACTGCGTAAGCCACCATTTCAATTTTCAGCATATAGGCCAGAATGCTTCCGCTTTCCTTCGGGCCGATTAAGGTGAACAGCATGCCGATGACAACCGCCAGCATGACGGAAACGTGCGTTAGCAGTGCGGAGCTTTTGGTGTCGATAATGACCATATCGTGCAGGATATGGTTGATGTGATTGATGTCTTTTCTCACGTCGGCAAATTTTCTTTCATCTTCTTCGTTTAATGACAGAAGTGTTTTAAAAACTTTGTCTACCAGATCGTACATCATCGGACTACCTCCGCTTTTTTAACGTAGACGTACTATATGACATCCGGCGCTATATAGACAGAGGTAGTTGTAGGGTTATATTAACAACTTGAAAATGTTATTTTTATTCCGATATAACAGGTGATTGCCTACGACATCAGTTCGCGCAGCACATAAGGCAAAATGCCGCCGTGTTTGAAGTAATCCACCTCGATAGCGGTATCGATGCGGCATAGCAGTGGCACAGTCTGACTGCTGCCGTCCTTTCTGCGAATGTTCAATGTGACATCTTGTTGCGGCTGAATGCTGCCGAGTCCGAGAATATCGAATTGTTCGTCGCCTTTGATGCCGAGCGATTCGGCGTTGTCGGCGTCCTTGAATTGCAACGGCAGAACGCCCATGCCGATCAGATTGCTGCGGTGGATGCGCTCGAAACTGGTGGCGATCACTGCTTTGACGCCGAGCAGTTGCGTGCCCTTGGCGGCCCAGTCGCGGCTCGATCCGGTGCCGTATTCCTTGCCGCCGAAAACAACCGTCGGAATACCCTGCGCCTGATACTTCATCGCGGCATCGTAAATGCTCATTTGTTCCGGCGCGGCTCCGGCAGTGCCTTGATAGAGGGTGATGCCGCCTTCGCTGCCGGGAATCATCAGATTCTTGATGCGCACGTTGGCGAAGGTGCCGCGCATCATCACTTCGTGGTGTCCACGGCGTGCGCCGTAGCTGTTGAAATCCGCTTTGCCGACATGATGATCGAGCAGATAACGTCCGGCGGGCGAAGTTTCCTTGATCGAGCCCGCCGGGCTGATGTGATCGGTGGTTACCGAATCGCCGAATACGCCCAATGCATAAGCGTTTTTGATGTCATTGCCACCGCTTGCCGCCGGTTGCAACGAGAAGTCTGCAAAGAAGGGCGGTTCGGCAATGTAGGTCGATTGCGGCCAGTTGTAGGTCTGCCCGGTGACGGCAGTGACGCTATTCCACAGTACATGATCCTTGGTGAGATTGCTGTAAAGTTGCCGGAACGTATCGGCGTTGGCGGCATATTTCAACAAGGCATGAACTTCGGCGCTGCTCGGCCAGATGTCTTTCAGCCAGACCGGTTGGTTGTTTTTGCCGATGCCCAGCGGTTCGGCGGTAAGGTCTTTCAGAACGCTGCCCGCGATTGCGTACGCGACCACCAGCGGCGGCGATGCTAAAAAGTTGGCGCGGATGTTCGAATGGATACGCGCTTCAAAGTTGCGGTTACCGGATAACACCGCGGCGCAGACCAGATCGTTTTTAACGACGGCTTCTTCAATCGGCTCGGCTAACGGCCCGGCATTGCCGATGCACGTGGTGCAACCGTAACCGACCAGATTGAAACCCAGTTGCTCGAGATAGGGCAGCAGTCCGGTGACGTGCAAGTAATCGGTAACTACACGCGAACCTGGCGCCAGCGATGTTTTGATGTGATGCTTGACCGACAATCCTTTTTCCACCGCTTTTTTAGCCAGCAACCCGGCGGCCAGCAGTACGCTGGGGTTGGACGTGTTGGTGCAGGATGTAATAGCGGCGATCAAGACGTCGCCGTGACCAAGGTCGATTGCCGGGTTACTTGAATCAACATGGCATACATCGGGTGAATTTGGGGCCGGACGATTATTGGTCATTTCCGCTACGTTGCGGGAAACCATGCGGCGCTCCGCGGGAATAGCGTTTGTTGCTGGTTGCCCGCCGTTTTCACCCGCTGTTGCAGCAATGCCGGGCGCCGGTATGCGGCTGCCGTTGGGTATGCCGGCATCGACACAAACTTCGGGTTGTTGCGTATGCACGTCGCGTAGCGCGTAACGCTGCTGGATGTCATCGCCTTGTTTGCCGTAACCGCTTTCTTTGACGGGTTTGTTGAAGAGTTCGGTAAAGCGCGATTTGATTGCCGCGAGTTCGATGCGATCCTGCGGCCGTTTCGGGCCTGCCAGCGAAGGCGATACGGAACCCAGATCCAGCGTGAGCTCGCTGGTATAGTCAATGTTGCCTTTTTGGGGGATGCCGTACATTTGTTGCGCTTGGAAATAACGTTGCAAAGCAGCGATTTCTTCCAGGCTGCGCCCGGTGCCTTTGAAATAGTCGATAGTCGCATCGTCAATCGGGAAGAATCCCATGGTTGCGCCGTATTCCGGCGCCATATTCGCGATCGTGGCGCGATCGGGCAGCGCCAATGAAGCGGTTCCTTCACCGAAGAATTCGACAAACTTGCCGACTACGTTCGCCTTGCGCAGCATTTCCGTGATCGTCAGCACCAGATCGGTTGCGGTAACGCCTTCGCGCAAATGGCCGGTTAAATTAACACCGACGACATCGGGTGTCAGGAAGTAAACCGGCTGGCCCAGCATGCCCGCTTCCGCTTCGATACCGCCGACGCCCCAGCCGACAACGCCGATGCCGTTGATCATCGTGGTATGCGAATCAGTGCCGACCAGCGTGTCGGGATAAACGAGTCCGTCTTTTTGATGCACGCCCCGGGCGAGGTATTCGAGATTAACTTGATGCACGATGCCGATTCCGGGAGGAATGACCTTGAACGTGTCAAACGCTTGCATGCCCCATTTGATGAACTGGTAACGTTCGTTATTGCGGAAAAATTCGATTTCCATATTGCGGTTGATCGCGTCTTTTGTGCCGTAATGGTCGACCTGAATCGAATGATCGACGACCAGATCGACAGGAACCAGTGGTTCGATCAGTTTGGGGTTTTTCCCCAGTTTTACCGCCGCGCTGCGCATGGCGGCAAGATCGACCAGCAGCGGCACGCCGGTAAAGTCCTGCAACACAATGCGAGAAACTACAAACGGTATTTCATCGACTCTGGCGGCATCGGGTTTCCAATTGGCCAATTGGCGGATATGGTTTTCCGTGATTTTTTTGTTGTCATAATTCCGTAATACCGATTCCAATATGATACGAATCGATACTGGCAAGCGGGAAATTTTTCCAATGCCGTTTTTCTCCAGCGCCGGGAGTGAATAGTATTTCACAGTGTTTCCGGGGGCTAGGGATAGTTCATGCAGGCTATCGAATAAATTGTGGCTCATCGGTATGGTTCCTAAGAATAATGCGGATTAGCAGGTAAATGAAGCGTTCTGCCGCTAATATATATTTTCGGGCGGACAAAGTCACGTTTCCATTAAGCACTAGGGAAATTTCAGCGTTGAAGTGAACTGCAAAGAGAGGGGTATTGCATGGGGTGGCTGATGGGACTCGAACCCACGACAACCGGAATCACAATCCGGGACTCTACCAACTGAGCTACAGCCACCATGGTAAGAAAACGGCGCAGTTTGTTGAGTATATACACAAACTGAGTTGAGCAATTCAGTCCATCTATCAGGAAATATTTGTGGCGTGCCCGACAGGAATCGAACCTGTAACCCCCAGCTTAGAAGGCTGGTGCTCTATCCGATTGAGCTACGGGCACCAAGTCGGGCATGCTCTAAAATATTAGGGCTGAAATTGGTCGGGGTGGAGAGATTTGAACTCCCGACATCCTGGTCCCAAACCAGGCGCGCTACCAGGCTACGCTACACCCCGGAAAAGGCGACACTATACCTACTTAGTTTTGATACGTCAATTTCTTCGTGCACCGGGCAGAGCAGTCAGTGTTATTTACGCTATTGGAAGTCGAGAATAATTACATCCCGTATGGATAATGTCACAGATGAAATTTGAGTTTTTTGCTAATTTTGAAATGTGATCCCGATGATATGCAGGAAAAAAAGTCCAAAAAACCCATAAATGACTTGTTATCTAATACATTTTCTGATAATACTATGCGATTTTTGTACGCTACAGGAATTGAAGAGGAGCCTTAAAGATGCCAAATGAGCTGCAAAGTAAACAAGTGACTCCCTATGAACCGAAAGCAGGCGAAGAATACATGAGTCCTGATCAACTGGTGCATTTTCGTAAGATACTGGAAGACATGAAGGTTGAATTAGGGCAGGATATTGACCGTGCTGTTCATACGATGCAAGATGAAGCGACGGTTTTTGCCGATCCAAATGATCGCGCCAGTCAGGAATCCGATATGACGCTTGAGCTGCGTAATCGTGACCGGGAGCGTAAACTGATCAAGAAAATCGATGAAATCATTGGCAAGATTGATTCAGGGGATTACGGTTACTGTGAAAGCTGCGGTGTGGAAATTGGATTGAAGCGTCTGGAAGCGCGTCCTACAGCGACACTTTGCATTGATTGCAAAACATTGGATGAAATGCGTGAGAGGCAGATAGCGAAGTAGATGTTAGGTGTAATGAGTAGCTATCGGGTTTAGTATGATTGGAACAACAAAAGCTCTGCCTTTAAGGCAGGGCTTTTGTTAGGTTAAAGTTAAAAATAAATACCGATACCGCGATTTAAGTCTCTTCTGTAGTAGTGGGATCTGTACTACTTTCGTCGGCTGCCGCAGCTTTCATGCTTAAGCGTAATCTCCCTTTGTCGTCCGCTTCGAGTACTTTAACGCGGACTTGCTGACCTTCGTTCAAATGATCGGAGACATTGCTGACACGCTCATTCGCAATTTGTGAAATATGCAACAAACCGTCTTTTCCGGGCAGCACGCTGACAATTGCGCCAAAATCAAGTAATTTCAGCACCACTCCCTCATAAATTTTTCCAACTTCCACTTCAGCGGTAATGTCTTCGATGCGTTTCTTAGCCAGTTCGCCGCCTTCCGCGTTGACACATGCGATTGTTACTTGACCATCATCGGTGATGTCGATGGTGGTGCCGGTTTCTTCCGTTAGTGTCCGGATGACAGCACCGCCTTTACCGATCACATCGCGGATTTTCTCCGGATTGATTTTTAATTTGATGATGCGCGGTGCGTGAACTGAGATATCTTCCCGGGTTGACGGCAAGGCTTGTTTCATAATTTGCAGGATGTGCATTCGCCCTTCGTGCGCTTGTATCAGGGCTGCATGCATGATTTCTTTGGTAATGCCTTGGATTTTTATATCCATTTGGAGTGCGGTAATACCTTTTTCGGTGCCTGCCACTTTAAAATCCATGTCGCCGAGATGATCCTCGTCGCCCAAAATATCGGTCAGTACAGCAAAACGGTTGCCATCTTTAATCAAACCCATAGCGATACCGGCAACATGCGCTTTCAGGGGCACACCGGCATCCATCAGCGCAAGACAGCCGCCGCAAACCGATGCCATGGAGCTGGAACCGTTGGATTCGGTAATTTCTGATACGACGCGCAATGAATACCCGAATTCTTCAGGTGTGGGCAATACCGCAGCAAGAGCGCGCTTCGCAAGACGGCCGTGACCAATTTCACGGCGTTTGGGTGTGCCGACGCGGCCGATTTCTCCGGTTGCGTAAGGCGGCATGTTGTAGTGCAGCATGAACCGGTCGTTATAATCACCCTGCAGCGAATCGATTTTTTGTTCATCGCGCGCGGTGCCCAGCGTTGCAATCGCTAACGCCTGAGTTTCGCCCCGCGTAAACAGTGCGGAGCCATGCGTGCGCGGCAGTATGCCGTTACGGATTGTGATGGGGCGGACCGTGCGAGTGCCGCGGCCATCAATCCGGGGTTCTCCATCCAGGATTTGGTTGCGCACAATTTTTGATTCCAATGCGAAAAAGGCTTCTTTGAATGATTGGAGATCAGGTCCTTCTTCCGTATCGACACCCAATTCCGCAGAGATGCGCTGACTGATTGCCTCGATTGCTTCAGTGCGTGCCTGTTTTTGTTTGATTTTATATGCTTGCCGCAAATCGGCTTCTGCCAGTCCGGTAATCTTTTCCTCGAATGCAACATCTTTTTCCGGTGGTGTCCAATCCCAGGCGGTAACACCGGCTTCATCTGCAAATTCGTTTATTGCATTGATAACTACCTGCATTTGCTCGTGCCCGAACGTGACTGCGCCGAGCATGACTTCTTCGGAAAGCTCCATGGCTTCGGACTCAACCATCAGAACGGCTTGTTGCGTGCCTGCCACAACGAGATTCAATTGTGTATCTTTTAGTTCTGAGGTGGTTGGATTGAGAACGTATTCATTATTGATATAACCGACTCGCGCTGCGCCAAGCGGACCATCAAACGGAATACCGGAAAGGATCAATGCGGCGGAGGTGCCAATGATGGAAGGAATATCCGGGTCGACTTCATTGTCGGCCGACATTACAGTGGCCACTATTTGCACTTCGTTGTAGAAGCCTTCGGGAAAGAGCGGGCGGATTGGGCGGTCGATGAGCCGGGATGTTAACGTTTCCTTTTCGGAAGGGCGGCCTTCCCGTTTGAAAAAGCTGCCGGGTATTCTGCCAGCAGCATATGATCTTTCTTGATAATCGACGGTGAGCGGGAAAAAATCTTGTCCGGGTTTTATATTTTTTGCGCCGACTACGGTAACAAGTACTACTGTATCGTCCATTGTAACCATTACGGCGCCGTGCGATTGTCGTGCTATTTCACCGGTTTCCAGTGTGAGTTGGTGGCGCCCATAGGCAATGCTCTTCTTAATAGGTTTCAATTAACAATCCTTTTTTCCTATTTGATGAATCTTTCCGAATTTTGATTTTGCTTGCAGACAGGAAGATTGATCGCATGATAATTGGGGTGAGCAATGATCCATGCGATCAATACGAACCGGTATTGAAAAGTACATTTATTTGCGTAAACCGAGACGTTCAATCAGTGTCTGATAAGAGTCTGCGTTACGGTCTTTGAGATAGTCAAGCAGCTTGCGGCGGCGGCCGACCATACGTAACAGACCGCGGCGGGAATGATGATCCTTGACATGTGTCTTGAAATGTCCGATCAAGTCATTGATTCTGGTTGTTAAAAGTGCAATCTGTACTTCTGGAGAGCCAGTATCCCCTTCGGCTCTTTGATAGTCACGCACTATCTGTGCTTTTTGGTCGATTGTAACTGACATAAATTGATTCTCCGGTGATTAAATTACTGCCATTATTAAAAGAGCGGGAATTTTACTCTTTAATCTTGTTCTTGTCCAAATCAGATCAAGACATGACATCCGGCGTGAATTAGAGGGGCGGGTAAGAAAAAATTATGCAAATGACGGTAACGCATATGCAACGCCCGGCTGGCGCAAGAGATAACAAAATAATTGATAGGGTTATCGATTTTTTATCAATTCAGTTTGCTATCTCATGCGCAGTACAGGTGAATCAGATGATTATGCGAGAGTGGAAACACTCGCCATCAGCCAATGATGATTTTTCTGCAATACTCAAGATTTTAAACTTGTGAGTTCTCGCCTCCATTCCCCGACGGATTCGTGAACTGATCGTTCAATGCTTGAATATAATCGTTGGCTTCGTTGATGATTTCATCGATCGTTTGTTGCGCAACGTCATTCCAGCCGGCAGGTCCGCTCAGAAACATCGGACGGTACGCGGCGGTGCTTTTATTAAATGCCTGCATATATTGCTTGTAGGTTTCATGATCATTGCCGATTTCATTCGCCAGATTCTTCAATAGCTTATTGGCAACCGCACGGCGGATCGAGAAATGGATGAAAATGATGCTGATCAACAGAAAAGCGGCGATGGCGATTGCCGGCGTTTCGCCGCGCATGAGCTCTTCCTGGAATGTTTTCAAAAGGCCCCAGGATTCATTCATGGTGAGAGCGATTCCCGCCAAAAGCGCCAGTGTGCCAAAAGCCAGACCGTCAAATAAAAGCACCTTGCTTTTCCATTTTTTCAGCATGTCGGAAAGCTTGTTGACGACCTGATTCTTAATGCCTTTGGCGGTTTGTTCCAGTTTTCCGACAATGCGGTAAGAGCGTTCGACTTCGATCTGATGCATTCTTGCATTGATATCGGCCATATCTTCTTCACGTTTTTTCTCGAAGCGTTCTCTGATATGCGGATTGGCGATCGGTACGGCAGCAGCTGGATTATAGATGCGGTAGAACCGTCCCGTGACTAAACCGACTTCAGCCAGAGAGCGTTGCCAAGCCGAAACGACTTCTTCCGGATTATCCTCCTGTGCCGTGACATCGATCTGGTTCAGAATGTACAGGAATTTGTTCGCATCGGCGCGATTCACGCTGGCCGATACCAAATAGGCCAGCGTATCCTGCATGGCTTTCGGCTCGGGGTGGCGCGCGTCAAAGAATACCAGCACAAGATCGGATAAGTTAATAATATGCTGGGTCAAACGCAGCGTCGATGCACGCTGATTGTCGGCGTCAAAGCCGGGGGAATCGATCAGGATTTTTCCGCGGATGTTTTCGGACGGACAGGTTTTCAGCTGCAAATAAGCATCGATGCGTTCTTGCCCGGCTTCGGAGATTTCTTCAATGCTGCGGCTGATCTGGAAAAACGGAAAACGGGGGTCGGCGTCAAGTGCGATACCGGGTAGTGTCTTTGCTTCATTGTGGCGGCTATAGCAAATGACCGTGAATTTGTCATCGACGGCTTGGTTGCCGGTGCGCTGCAGCTTCATGTCCAGATAAGAATTGATGTAGGTCGATTTTCCGGCAGAAAAAGTCCCTAATACGGCAATCATGGGCCACCAAGTAACACAAGTTGCGTAAGATTCATCTTTATTGAGTAGTCCCATGCTGTGGCCAACATAGTCCATTTTTCTAAAACTTTTCACTGCGTTGGCAAGTGTCGGGTTATCTGGATGCTCATCAGCTAAGTGTTTCTGTAAACTCTTAAGATACTTATTTATTTGTGTTGAGCTTTGTGACATAACGATCCCTTTTCAATCTTATAAAGTACACTCGAATGGTATCAGCGTGATTTTTAGGGAAGCTCTGAAAAACTACCGCGCTCGATCATGCTGTGTTGAAATCAGACTCAAAATGCTCATTTACACCTTGTAAACTGCGTTTTTTCACCTAATTTCGCCTTGCCTGACCGTCGCTCGCTACCTTTTTCAGAGCTTCCTTGGTTTATCGATTCATTTTTTCTGCATGAGACGACGTTGTTTTCTGCAGGTGGTTTTGGTTTTTCTGGAGTGTGCATTGACCAAAATTTTTCTGCAGCCAATGAAAACAGTTTTATGGGTAGTGCATGTTCAATGCCAGTCGATCTATGTCAGAAATTACTGCAACGGCCCCGGCGATTCTACCAAGAACACCGCTGCCGTGCCAGTATATGATATTTCTAATATTTGTACCGGTTTCGCGCAAAAAAATATTATCATAGCCCGTCTTATGCCCTTCTGCCCGCGAGCGGTTTGCAGGCGGCTGGCGCTTCTTGACCGGAAGAAAATAAAGAATCGATTACGTAAATCTCGCTGGAGAAAAATTACAACATGTCAACCGAGAGTAATGAACACCATCCCCCGCGTTCCGCTCATCTGGGCCGCTATATACTGATAGGCTTTCTTACGGTGGCGCCGTTGTGGGTGACATGGCTGGTATTTGATTTTTTATTGAATTTATTGGCGCAGATCGGCGATCCCCTGCTCAAAGGAATGGCGCGGGCCGTCCGGCCGTTCTCGGACACCACGGCCAGTTGGTTGCTCGATTCTCATTTTCAGCAAGCCGTGGCTGCGTTGCTAACCATCGTGAGTCTCTATGGCATCGGGTTGCTGGCATCTTTTGTGATTGGCAAGAAAGTCATCGGCATCTATGAATATATTCTGGCGCGGTTGCCCTTGGTGCAAACGATTTATGGCGCCACCAAGCGTTTCCTGCATACCATCAGCCAACCGCCCGTTACCGGGCAGCGCGTTGTGCTGATTAGTTTTCCATCGTCGCAAATGAAGGTGGTCGGATTTATCACCAAAGTCATGACGGATAAAGGCAGCGGGAAAAAGCTCGCCGCGGTTTATGTGCCGACCGCACCCAATCCGACATCCGGTTACATTGAAATTTTACCGATGGAGGACGTGATATTGACGGACTGGACGACGGAAGAAGCGATGACATTCGTGGTCACGGGCGGCACCAACGCGCCGGACAATTTGAATTTTTCCCATGACAAGCAGCACGTGCCGGAAGATCGGGAGCAATAAAAACGCATTCTCATAGGCTGCATCAGCCGGCCGTTGCTATTGAATCCGGTAACGGATAGGGCAGGGATTTGATTTCTAACGCCGCTCCCTGCGGTGATTGCCAATGAATCCGGCAGGTGCTGGCGCTGCTTTGCTGGATTACGGCCAAAACATCAAAACCGCCTTGCGGCGCTAACGCTGCATTGACGATATTGCCGCTGGATTGATCTTGCATATCGCTGCTATACAGCGGATCACCCGCTGTGACGGCCTGCGCTGTATCGATATGCGCCAGAAACATGCGGCGCTTGAGTTTGCCGAGATATTGCGTGCGCGCCACAATTTCCTGCCCCGGATAGCAGCCTTTTTTAAAGCTCACGCCGCCGATTGCATCCAGATTGATCATCTGCGGCAGAAACATTTCCTGGGTTTCAGGCAAAATAACCGGGATTCCGGCTGCGATGGTTAACCAATCCCAGCATCCGGCGCCGGTCGCTGTTGCGTGTTGACTCAAGCGGCTCCAGAACTCGGGGGCATTTCCAAGCGTTGTGATCAATTGGATGCGTTGCTGAGAAAGATAAAGAATGCTGATTTCTTTTTCGTGCATGACTTGCAACGATTGACTGAAGTTGCTTGGAGTGCCGGTGATAGTGTCAATCAGCGCGGCGGCACGCGGTCCTGCGATGCCGATGCGAATCCAATAATTGCTTACGTCCGTTAATGTTACTTTTGCGCGCAACACGAACATCGACAATCGTTTTTGAATGGCGGAGGCTAAACTGGCGGGCAATTGCATCAGAAAATCATCGCCTTGTTGCCAGAGCAGAAAAGTGGCCAGGATCCGGCCCTTGGGGGTGCAGTAACTGCCGTATTGCGCCTTGTGCGGATTAATTTCCCGGATATCGCAAGTAAGCTGGCCTTGCAAAAAGGTTTTTGCATCTTCTCCGGAAAAGCGAATGAGACTGTAATGCGAAAGATCGGCCAATACAGCAGTGGCGGTTCGTGTATTTTGAAGTTCCGCTGCGCTATCGCCAAAGTGAATGACGCTATGATTTTCAATAACGGCGTGATGATCGCATAAAAAGGTTTGCCAGGCTGGGTTCATACAAAACGACGAATGAGTTAAAGGGCGATGATTATACGATACCGGTCAGAGCGAGTGCATTGCCAGAGATGGGCTTCGCTATCAGGCGGCAAATATTGCTTGCTGAAATCTTGAAGGATAAACAGGCAGTTTATGTCCGATTTACTGATTCGCCTCCAGCCTTCCTATTATCTTGCGGTGCTGCTCGGTCTTGCTCATGCCGCTGCCGGCCTCGTATTATGGCCGTTGGCGCTGCCGCCGGGCGTGAAAGCGGCGATCGCTATTTTGCTGATCGTCAGCCTGATCTATTATTTGCGCAAAGATGCGTTGCTTACTGCGCATGATGCAGTCGTGGCTTTGACGTTAACGGAAGAAATGTCATGCACTCTGATCGCGCGCTCCGGCCAATCGATGACCTGCAACCTATCGGATAACACTTTTGTTGCTCCCTACCTTACCGTAATCAACTTGCAGCCGGTTGAGCAATTTTTTATGCGCAGTGTAGTGATATTACCGGATAGCATTGATGCGGAGGAATTCAGGCGGCTACGGATTTGGTTGCAGTGGAAATGGAAGAATGAACGGGAGAAGCGATAGATCTTCGGGGGGTACTGCGGACAAAATAAATATATGGCATAACTTGCTGTGGTTAATGGATATTTTTTGCTTTTCAAGTGCCGGAAGATGATGTTCAAGGCCGGTTTGTAATTGATTGTGAGGTGTTTTCTGATACAAGCGGTGGAAACAATTTCCACTCGATGGAAAAATTTTCTGCTATTCTGACAATGCAAGAAGGGGTTTATTGATCAATTAAAAAGGAGAGGAAATATGCTTAAAAGAACTGTTAATGCATTGATATTGGTTCTTGTAATGGTGTTTGCTAGCAGCCATGCTTTTGCCGCCTGTAGTCTGGATACTGAAAAAGATGGAAAATCTGCTTGTGGCGCAAACCAAGTTTGCTATTTGGTTGATGGGACCTGTATTGATAAAAAGAGCCTTCCGGCTGGAAAGTCATGTAAAAAATCAGGTGTCTGCCAGAATTCCTGCGTGAAAGACGATGGTACGGAAACCAAGAGTGATGGTTCTGAAACAGGAAAATGCAGTTAATCTTTAAAAGATAGCACCATCTTGTTTTAGTCTGAGCCTGAGCCGGTTTACCGGCTTAGGCGGTTGAAAAGAATATTCTCTTCCGGTTCGTTTCTAAATTTCCCTTTGCAGTATTGTATTTTGCGCTACCGGTAACGTATCCGGGTAATCCTTGCTGTAATGCAATCCCCGGCTTTCATGACGCAGCATGGCGGATCGCACGATGAGATCGGCGCTATCGACAAGGTTGCGCAGCTCTAACAAATCACTGCTGACGCGGAAGTTTGTGTAGTATTCATTGATTTCTTCGTGTAATAGCGCAATGCGGTGCTGCGCACGCTGCAATCGTTTGGTTGTGCGCACAATACCGACATAATTCCACATAAAACGGCGCAGTTCATCCCAGTTATGCGCGATGACAATTTCTTCATCCGCATCCGTAACCCGGCTTTCATCCCAGTCAGGAAGGTGAGGTAATCCATTCGCCGGTTGATTGACGATATCATTACCGGCTGCTTGCGCCAGTACCAGGCATTCGAGCAAGGAATTGCTGGCTAAGCGGTTTGCACCGTGTAATCCGGTATGCGCGGTCTCTCCGATAGCATACAGATTGTCGAGACCGGTTTTGCCATGCTTGTCAGTAACCACCCCGCCGCAAGTATAGTGTGCTGCCGGTACGACCGGAATGGGTTCCCGGGTGATGTCGATGCCTAATTCCAGGCAACGGGCGTAAATAGTTGGGAAATGTTCTTGCAAGAAACCGGCCGGTTTATGGGATATGTCCAGATAGACGCAGTCCAGTCCTCTTTTTTTCATTTCAAAGTCGATGGCGCGAGCGACAATATCGCGCGGCGCCAGTTCGGCACGCGGATCGTGGTGCAGCATGAAACGCTCACCATTAGGTAATTTCAATAAACCGCCTTCGCCGCGCACGGCTTCGCTGATCAGGAACGATTTTGCGTGCGGATGATAGAGACATGTCGGATGGAACTGGATGAATTCCATATTGGCAATCTGGCAGCCGGCGCGCCACCCCATCGCGATGCCATCACCTGTGGCTGTATCCGGATTGGTGGTATATAAATAAACTTTACTGGCCCCTCCGGTCGCGAGTACTGTATTTTGCGCGGTGAATGTCAGTACTTTATCTTTTTTCTTGTTCAGGATATAAGCGCCAAAACATCGTTTTTGCTTCAGATTTGCATAACCGGGTAATTTGTCGCTGGTTATCAGATCAATGGCTATATGATGTTCTAGTACCGATATGTTCGGATGATTCCGTATTTTCTGGATTAGGGCTTGCTGAACAGCTTTGCCCGTTGCATCACCGCTGTGGATGATGCGCCTTATGCTGTGACCGCCTTCTTTCGTCAGGTGATATCCCGTTTCACTCGTCCGGTCGCTGGTGAAAATAACGCCTTGTCTTATCAACCATTGGATTGCATTGGCTGCATTCTCGGCGACATATCGGGTGACTTCCTCATCACATAAACCGGCTCCAGCGACTAATGTATCGTGCACATGATTTGCTGGAGAATCGTTGGTTGATAATGCCGCTGCAATTCCGCCTTGCGCCCAAGAACTGGCGCCTGAATCAGCAGTTTGTTTAGTGACTATACAGATCTTTTTGTATTGCGCCAAATGCAAAGCCAGTGTAAATCCGGCCAGTCCGCTGCCGATAATCAAGGTATCGAAATTGTTGTTGGACATTAAGCTGAGTTTATATTTTTAAAATTGATGGGTTAAAAAAAATAGCAAATGCAAAATCACGCATTGGTTTTATTTTTTTAAAGTCAAAAAGCTGAATTGTGAACTAATTGATAGGATTAATTGTCTTTGAAACGATTGCGATGCCATTACAGGTTTCCGAGATTCATTTGGATATGTATACTTATTCTGTTACGCCATTATGCAACATTTAATAACAGAACAAGAGTAAATTTAAATTTATTCAAAATGCTCAGGGACCAAGTTGTATGGGGGATCGGGAAATCGATCAACAGTTAGTAGAACGAGTTCAAGGCGGAGATAAGCATGCATTTGATCTACTAGTCATTAAATATCAACGAAAGCTAGCGCGCTTATTATCGCAGTTCATACGCGACGCGGCCGAAGTTGAGGATGTGACGCAAGAAGCTTTTATTAAGGCGTATAGAGCCTTACCTTCATTCCGTGGGGATAGTGCTTTTTATACATGGCTATACCGGATTGGTATTAATACAGCAAAGAATTTTCTAGTATCTCAAGGACGCAAGCTTCCGACATTGCAGGGATTCGACAATGAGGATGCTGAAGATTTTGAAGATAGCGGTTTGCTGAAGGAAATGAATACGCCCGAAAGTGAACTGATGAGCCAAGAAATTGCTCAAACAGTTAATCAGACACTCGATTCGTTGCCTGAAGAATTGCGAACCGCGATTGTTTTGAGGGAAATTGACGGATTAAGTTATGAAGAAATTGCCAATATTATGAGTTGTCCCATAGGGACCGTGCGTTCACGTATATTTCGCGCACGAGAAGCGATATCCGAACAGTTGCGTCCTTTGCTAGGGACAAGTAAAGACAAGAGGTGGTAACGTGAAAAGTAAAGTATCTGCATTAATGGATGGTGAACTTGATCAACAAGACGTTTCAGTTATTATTGAAGCGATAAAAAAAGATAACGAATTGCGTGATGAGTGGAAAACGTATCATTTGATCGGTGATGCGTTACGGCAATCCTCACGATTATCAATGAATATTGCTTCCGGTGTTAGTCAGAAGCTAAAAACCGAGCCGACTGTCCTCTCTCCCAATATATCCCGCACCACAGAAAGAAAACAAAATCATAAAGTCTTGGCGTTTTCGATGGCTGCCTCGATAATCGCGATGATCTCGGGGTGGGTGATTATGCATAATTTATATAAGCCCCAGCAGATAGTCGTGGCGGAACAATCCAAACGTGACACCCTAACCGCCTCCCCTATAGTAGTTTCTTCCCCTCCCTTGATCCACAATTATTCTCATCCTCCCGTCGAAATGAATGACTACCTTTTTGTGCACCGTGAGTTTTCTCCAGGAGTCACAATGAATGGTCAAGTTACCAACGTCAATAACGTGACGGAATACCACGAAAGATATGGGAGATGATGAGCCGCAGAATATTCGCGCTGTTTTCGCTGTTTTTATTAGCGGCAATCAGTTTTCAAACAGCATGCGCACAAGAATTATCTCGCTCAACGGAAAGCGCGCTTGACTGGTTAAAAATAATGGCTGACGCCCCGCGCCGGCACAATTATTCCGGAACATTCGTATATTATGCCGATGGACATGTGGAAACATCGCGCATTGTGCACAAGACTGATCAAACCGGTGAGCGTGAAAGGATTGAAGTTTTAGATGGATCGCCGCGCATTGTTTTTCGTAACAACGATGAAATGCAATGTTATCTGCCGGAAAGTAAAAAAATATTTACTGAGAAACGTTGGTTTCGTAAATTTTTTCCTGATATTCTCCCATTTCCGCTGGATGACGTTGACAGGAATTACTACGTCAAGGAAGCCGGACAAGAGCGGGTTTCAGACTATGAATGCCAAGTTCTGTCTCTAATACCGAGAGATTCCTTCCGCTACGGGTATCAATTTTGGATTGACACTAAGACAGGCGTACCCGTTAAAGCGGCCGTCGTCAACGGCAGCCAAATCATTGAGCAATTTGCTTTCGCACAACTGGAAATCGATAGGGAAATCGATTCCAGCCAATTAAAACCGGGTCAAACATTGATTGCGGATGACTGGAAGACGACAAACCTGCTGACTTCGATTTTAAATGAAGGTGAGTTACAGTGGCAAATCAAGAGTCTGCCTGCCGGATTCAAGAAATTGGTTGAAATGAAGCGCAACTTAGTTGAAAAAACCGCGCTGGTCGATCATATCGCGGTATCCGACGGGCTAGCGACAGTTTCCGTTTTTATTGAACCGATTAGCAAGGACGCGCCGTCACCGGTTCCTGGCTTTTTTACCAGTCGCGGCGCCATCAATATTTATGTTCGCACGCTCGACGATAATAAAATAACAACGGTCGGTGAAGTTCCGTTGGAAACAATTAAACTGATAGGCGACTCTGTTGTTAAAAAAAATTAATTTCCGCAAGTTAAAGCATACTAAACTTTAAACTTGCAAAACTCCCCGGCTTTCCAAATTTATTCACCAGCAAGAATTGAACATTTCCCCGGTTCACAGATAGAAAGAGTTATGCATATTGCTGCACAACGTAAAGTAAGGACAAAATCATGCTTCGATTGATAGTAATTTTATTGTTTTTGTACACTTCATCAGCGCTCGCACAAACCGGCCAGCTGCCGGATTTTACCGGGTTGGTGGAAAACCATGGGGCCGCGGTAGTGAATATCAGCGCTGTGCAGAATGCAAATACAGTGAGCAGCCAGATGCTGCCGGAAATGCCGGGTATTCCGGAAAACTCGCCGTTTTATGATTTTTTTAAGCGCCATATGCAGCCATTCCCGGCGCCGAGGAAATCCGAACCGAAATCTTTGGGGTCCGGTTTTATCATTAGTTCGGATGGCTATATCCTGACCAACGCGCATGTTGTCGAAACGGCGGATCAGATCACGGTAAAGCTGAATGACAAGCGCGAGTTTGCCGCTGAGATCGTCGGCACCGACCGGAAAACCGATATTGCCTTAATTAAAATCAATGCAACCGGCTTGCCCAAAGCCACGCAGGGAAATCCGGAAAATCTCAGGGTCGGTGAATGGGTAGTGGCGATCGGCTCGCCGTTCGGTTTCGAACATAGTGTGACAGCCGGTATCGTGAGCGCGAAAGGCCGTTCTCTGGCACAGGAAAATTATGTGCCGTTTATACAAACCGATGTGGCGATCAATCCGGGGAACTCCGGCGGTCCGTTATTCAATATGCGCGGTGAAGTGGTCGGGATCAATTCCCAGATTTACAGCCGGACGGGCGGATTTATGGGATTGTCGTTTGCCATACCGATTAATGTTGCGACTGAAATTGCGGATCAACTGAAGGCCAACGGCAAAGTAAGCCGGGGAAGAATCGGCGTCATGATTCAGGAAGTAACCAAAGAGCTTGCGGAATCCTTCGGTTTGTCGGACAGTAAGGGCGCGCTGGTCGTATCGGTGGAAAAAGGCGGACCTGCCGATCAAGCGGGAATCAAGGCGCGCGATATTGTCGTGAAGTTTGATGAAAAAGAGGTTGCCACTTCTGCGGATTTGCCGCGCATCGTCGGCAATACCAAACCCAAATCCAAGGTGTCGATTGAAGTTTGGCGAGACGGCGCTTTGAAAAACGTTACAGTCGAGGTCGGAGAAACGCCTTCCGATGATGCGGCGGAAAACCGTAAAAACAAACCGGGAAAAAAACAGAATGCGTCGAATCGCCTGGGGTTGGCGTTAAGTGAAATCACCGAAGAGCAGCAGAAACAGCTGGAGATTACCAGCGGCTTGCTGGTCGAAGACATGCAGCCGGGTATCGCCAGCCGTTCCGGAATTCGCATCGGCGATATTATTCTTGGTTTAAACAGTAAAGATGTGAAAACGGTTGAGCAATTTAATGAATTGCTGAATCAGACCAAAAGCGGGAAAAATATCGCCTTGCTTGTGAAAAGAGGCGATGTCACAACGTTCATCACTATGAAGCTGAGCGACGATGACAAGAAAGAATGATATGGATCAAGCGAGACAATTGATCGTATACGGCCGGGAAGCGTGTGATCTTTGCCAGGATATGATACTTGCGCTGCGGAATTTGCAAGCGCAAGTGTCGTTTGATTTTCAGGTTGTCGATATCGATTCCGATCCGGAACTGGCGGCGCGTTACGGCGATAAGATTCCTGTCCTGCTATCTTCGTTTACCCGTCAGGAAATTTGCCACTATTTTCTCGATTTGGCGGCTTTAGATGATTATCTTGCCAAATTTCGTTAGAATGCTGCCTCTTTTAACTGCCGATACAATATTTTAATTTTCAGTCTGCTGATGTCTATTATTGTATGACTGGAAACTACTTTTATACTCCCTATTCTGATGCAGCATATTCGTAATTTTTCCATTATTGCCCATATCGATCACGGCAAATCGACACTGGCGGACCGGATTATCCATTTGTGCGGCGGTCTGTCCGATCGCGAAATGGAAGAGCAAGTGCTCGACTCGATGGATCTGGAACGCGAAAGAGGCATTACCATCAAGGCCCAGACTGCGGCATTGCGCTATAAGGCCAGAAATGGCGAGACTTATCTGCTGAATTTGATCGATACACCGGGGCATGTGGATTTTTCCTACGAAGTTTCGCGCTCGTTAGCCGCCTGCGAAGGCGCGCTGCTGGTGGTTGATGCGTCGCAGGGGGTGGAAGCGCAAACGGTCGCTAACTGCTATACCGCGATCGAGCAAGGCGTCGAAGTGATTCCGGTGCTGAACAAAATCGATTTGCCGGCTGCCGACCCGGAACGAGTCATCCAGAATATCGAGGATGTCATCGGAATCGATGCACATGATGCCGTCAAAATTAGCGCGAAAACCGGCCAGGGCATCGAGGACGTCTTGGAAGCCTTGATCGCCAAAATTCCCGGACCGAAAGGCGATCCCAATGCGCCACTGAAGGCGCTGATCATCGATTCCTGGTTCGATAATTACGTCGGTGTCGTGATATTGGTCAGGGTGATGGACGGTACGCTAAAACCCGGCGATAAAATTTTGCTGATGGCCAGCAAGGCGGTGCAACTGTGCGAGCAGGTCGGGGTGTTCGTGCCGAAATCGGTCAATCGCGACTCTCTCAGCGCCGGAGAAGTAGGTTTTATCATCTCCGGCATTAAAGAACTCGATGCGGCCAAAGTGGGGGACACGGTGACGTCCGCCACGAATCCGGCCGGCAAGCCGCTGCAAGGGTTTAAAGAAATCAAACCGCAGGTATTCGCCGGGTTGTATCCGGTGGAATCGAATCAATACGACGCCTTGCGCTCGGCGCTGGAAAAATTGAAGTTGAACGATTCGTCGCTGCATTTCGAACCGGAAGTATCGCAAGCGCTGGGGTTCGGTTTCCGCTGCGGTTTTCTCGGTTTGTTGCACATGGACATTGTGCAGGAGCGCCTGGAAAGAGAATACGATATGGACTTGATCACGACCGCGCCGACTGTGGTTTATCAAGTACTGATGCGCGACGGCAGTGTGATCGAGATTGAAAATCCGTCCAAGATTCCGGATCTTTCCAAGATTGCCGAAATTCGTGAACCGATTATCACGTCGACGATCATTGTGCCGGAAGAGTACGTGGGGGCGGTGATTACGCTGTGCGTGAGTAAACGCGGCAATCAGACGAATATGCAGTATATGGGTAAGCAAGTGATGCTGACCTATGAGATGCCGTTGAACGAAGTCGTCATGGATTTTTTTGACCGGTTGAAATCCACCAGCCGCGGTTATGCATCGCTGGATTATGAATTCAAGGAATTCCGCGCTTCCGATTTGGTCAAGCTGGATGTGCTGATCAATGGCGACAAGGTCGATGCGTTATCGCTGATCATCCACCGCAGCAACAGTCAGTATCGCGGACGGGAGTTGGTGCACAAAATGCGTGAACTGATTCCGCGCCAGATGTTCGATATCGCGGTGCAGGCGGCGGTCGGCGCCCATATTATCGCGCGCGAAACGGTTAAAGCATTGCGCAAGAATGTGCTGGCAAAATGTTACGGCGGCGATATAACCCGTAAACGGAAGTTGCTGGAGAAGCAAAAAGCAGGTAAAAAGAGAATGAAACGGGTGGGTAATGTGGAAATTCCGCAAGAAGCATTTCTGGCAATTTTGCAGGTTGATAATAAATAATGAATCGTAAAAATACAGTCGCGCAGTCTGATGTTGAATTCAAGCCGGATCACGTGAATACAATATGCAATACCTTATCGAAGGAATCAAAATGAATTTTCCTTTGATTTTGTTCGTCTTGCTGGTGATCACCGGTTGTATTTATTTGCTGGATTCTCTGTTCTGGAAAAAGAAACGCGCCGCCGATGAGAGTGAACCATGGTGGATCGAATATCCCAAAAGCTTTTTCCCGATCATTCTGATCGTTTTCAGTTTGCGTTCCTTCGTGATTGAGCCGTTCAAAATTCCTTCGGGATCGATGATTCCGACGTTGCTGGTCGGCGACTTCATTCTGGTTAACAAGTACACCTACGGAATCAGATTGCCGGTGATCAACAAGAAAATAATCGGCATGAATGAACCGAAGCGCGGTGATGTGCTGGTATTCCGTTACCCGGAGGATCCCTCGATCGATTACATCAAGCGTGTCATCGGTGTGCCCGGCGACGTAGTTACCTATCACAATAAGCAGCTGATTATTAATGGTGAAGTGGTCAAGATGGAATACGACGGCGATTACAAATATGTGGAATCGGGCCTCGGCTATATCTATTCCGATCGTTATTCCGAGTATTTAAATAAGGAAGAAAGTCATTCGATTCTGATCAATCAGGATGTTAAAGGATTGCAATATTCGAATGTCAGGGATTTTCCGTTTCGTGATCATTGCAAGTATCTCCGCACGGGGTTTACCTGCGAAGTACCTCCGGGAAATTATTTCGCACTCGGCGACAATCGCGACAGCAGCAGCGACAGCCGTTACTGGGGCTTTGTGCCGGAACAGAATATTGTCGGTAAAGCTTTCATGATTTGGTGGAATTTTGGAAATTTTGAACGTATCGGTTTATCCATTAAATAACCGGTAAGTTTTTCTTAAACGCGGAAAAGCACATGCAATATTACACGGAACGGCGGAAACAAAAGGGTATCGGTCTATCCGGCTTGCTCGTTTGGGCTGTGATTTTGATTCTGGTTGCCATTTCCGGTTTGAAGATTGCACCGGCCTATATTGAATTTTCAACGATCCAAAAAAATCTGTCCGCCATTGTTAAAGATATTAATTCGCAGAGTGCGGATTTGAATCAAATCAAAACATTGTTCAGCAAGCGCGCCCAGATCGACAATATCAAATCCATTAATGCGCAAGACATTAAAATCAATAAGGAAAATGGCCGTGTCGTATTAAGCGCAAGCTATACGGTACGAATCCCGCTGGTTTCCAACCTATCCTTGACGATAGATTTTGATGCAGTCAGCGAGTGACGACTTAACGTCATGTTGAGCGGAATGCTACTCGGTATTAATCAATCGTTGCTCGACCAATTTTGTCAACGCCTCGGGTATTCGTTTAAGCAACCCAAGCTATTATTGGAAGCGCTGACGCATCGAAGTCATAGTGCCGCGCACAATGAACGTCTTGAATTTCTCGGTGATGCAGTGCTGAATTGTGCGATTGCCGGATTGATTTATAAATGTTTCCCGGATCTGCCGGAAGGCGACTTATCGCGGCTGCGCGCTCATTTTGTCAATCAAAAAGCTTTATCCGGCATGGCGCTGAGTCTGCAGATGGACCAACTGATAAGATTGGGCGAAGGGGAATTAAAAAGCGGTGGCTGCCACCGTCCGTCTATTCTGGCCGATGCCTTTGAAGCCGTGCTCGGGGCTATTTATGTCGATGACGGTTATGCGCGGGCGGAAGATGTAGTCAGTAAGCTTTTTTTACCGTTGATGCAGAATATCGACCTTAAGACACACGGCAAAGATCCCAAAACGTTATTGCAGGAATTTTTACAAAGCCAGAAACTGGCGTTGCCCGAATATATTGTCGTCACGACCAGCGGGAAGGCGCATAAACAGAAGTTCCGAGTGGATTGTGTGGTATCGGCGTTGAATATCCGCACCTCAGGGGAAGGTACAAGCCGCCGCGGCGCCGAGCAAGCCGCCGCAGAGTTGGCCTATGAAGAAGTCAGGTTTACGCCATGAGCACCGCGTTCGTGAAAACTTTCTGGAAGATTGTTCGGAATGACCGCTGACGCCGATTTCCGTACCGGTTACGTCGCCATTATCGGCCGTCCCAATGTGGGAAAGTCGACGTTACTCAATAAGCTGCTGCAACAAAAAATCAGCATCACATCGAGAAAAGCCCAGACCACCCGTTTCCGGATCAACGGTATTCTGACGGATGAGCAAACGCAGTTTGTTTTTGTCGATACGCCCGGCTTCCAGACGCAATATGCCAGCCGCCTGAATGCGGCAATGAACCGGGTGGTGACACAAAGCATGCAGGATGTGAACGTTATCCTGTTTGTCATCGAAGCGATGCGTTTTGACCAGCGGGATATTGCCGCATTGAAAATCCTGCCGGCAAATGTTCCGGTTATCTTGGTCGTGAATAAAATCGATAAGCTGGCCGACAAAAAGCTGCTGTTGCCGTTTCTGGGGGAGGTGGCGCAAGCGTTTGCGTTTGCCGACATCATACCGGTGAGCGCCATGCATAAGGTTCAGTTGCCGGACTTGCTCAATGTGATCCGGGGTTATTTGCCGCTGAATCCGCCTTTGTACGATCCAGACGAAGTGACCGATCGCAGCGAGCGGTTTATCGCCGGGGAATTTATCCGGGAGAAACTTTTCCGCTTGGTTGGCGATGAGATTCCTTATTCCACCAGTGTCGTGGTCGATCAATTTAAACAAGAAGATCAGTTGTATAAAGTTTATGCCACGATTCTGGTGGAGAAACCGAACCAGAAAGCGATTATCATTGGCAAAAAAGGTGAGAAGCTGAAGCAAATCGCCACTCAGGCGCGCCAAGACATGGAATTGCTATTGGGCGGCAAAGTGTATCTGGAAGTGTGGGTGAAAGTGAAAAGCGGCTGGGCTGATGACGGCAGTGTGCTGAGGAATCTTGGTTATGAATAATGTGCTGGAAAATTGCAATGATGATTGAACTAGGCGTGAACATAGATCATGTGGCGACGTTACGGCAGGCGCGCGGCACAACGTATCCCGATCCGGTCGAAGCGGCGCTGATTGCCGAATCCGCCGGGGCGGATGCGATTACCTTGCATCTGCGCGAGGATCGCCGGCATATTCAAGATCGCGACGTTGAGATTCTGCGTGATCGGCTGACAACCCGGATGAATCTGGAAAGCGCGGTGACCGACGAAATGATCGCCATCGCGCTACGCATAAAACCGCACGATATTTGTCTGGTGCCGGAAAGGCGCGAAGAATTGACGACCGAAGGCGGGCTTGATGTTGTGAAGCATTTTGATCAAGTTCAGCGCGCATGCCGGGAACTGGCGCAAGCGGGAATCCGCGTGTCGTTATTCATCAATGCCGATCCGCTGCAAATCGGCGCGGCTGCGCGCGCCGGAGCGCCGGTGATCGAAATTCATACCGGCGGGTATGCCGACGCGCATACGGCGCAAGTGGAAGCGGAGCAATTTGCCGCTATCCAAAAGGCGGTCGATCTGGGTATTAGCCTTGGCCTGAAAGTCAATGCCGGTCACGGTTTGCATTATGGTAATGTGCAGGCGATAGCCGCCATTCCCGGCATTTCCGAGTTGAATATCGGTCACGCGATTGTGGCGCGGGCGATTTTTACCGGTTTCAAGCAGGCTGTGCAGGAAATGAAACAGCTGATGCTGGCAGCGCGTGCATGATCTACGGTATCGGCACCGATATCGTCGAATCGGCCCGTATCGCTCAATCGCTGGATCGCTATGGCGAGCGCTTTGCGCGGCGCATTTTGACCGACAGCGAATGGCAGGAATATCACTCGAGCAGCAAGCCGGTTCTGTATCTGGCCGGCCGCTTCGCCGCCAAAGAAGCATTGTCCAAGGCGATGGGCATGGGATTGCGCCATCCGGTGAATTTCACCTATATCACGATCACGCATGACGATCTGGGCAAGCCGTTTTTTCAATTTCATCCCGAACTCGATCGGCTCATCAACGATCGAGGCATTACGCAGCATCATCTTTCCATCAGCGATGAGATCACGATGGTGTGCGCCTTTGTCGTGCTGGAAAAATAACTATGCCGCTGGGTCCTGTGATGCTCGATATCGCCGGTACGCAGTTGACCGGAGACGACAAGCGCAGGTTGCTGCATCCGCTTACCGGCGGGGTGATTCTTTTTTCCCGCAACTATACCGATCAGCGCCAGTTGATTGAGTTGACGCAGCAGATTCATGCGTTGCGCAACCCGCGTTTGCTGATCGCGGTCGATCATGAAGGCGGCCGTGTGCAGCGCTTCCGGGAAGGCTTCACGCGTTTGCCCGCAATGCGCGAACTGGGAAAAATCTGGGATAAGCAACCCGCGCGTGCGCGCCATCTTGCGCTGCAAGCCGGTTATGTGTTGGCGGCGGAATTAAATGCCTGCGGTGTCGATTTCAGTTTCACTCCGGTGCTGGATATCGATCATGGGTCCAGCGGTGTGATCGGCGACCGTGCTTTTCATTCCGACCCGCAGGCGGTTGCCGATTTGGCGCATCAGCTGATGCTCGGATTGAAAAAGGGCGGCATGCCGGCAATCGGCAAGCATTTTCCCGGGCACGGTTATATCCGCGCCGATTCGCACCTGCAAAAATCCATTGACCCGCGCCGCTACGCCGATATCGAGATGTGTGACCTGATTCCTTTCCGGCAAATGATCGATTGCGGATTGACCGGCGTCATGCCGGCGCATGTGATTTACCCCGAGATGGATGCACGACCGGCGGGTTTTTCAAACTTATGGTTACAGAAAATTTTACGCACGGAATTGCAATTCGAAGGCTGTATTTTTAGTGACGATTTAAGCATGCGCGGCGCCGGAGAATTCCTGGAATCGATGCTGGCGCGCGCGCAAGCAGCGCTGCAAGCGGGTTGCGACATGATCTTGGTGTGCAATAATCCCGCCGGCGCCGATGAAATTTTAAACGGTTTGCAATGGGAAATGTCCGCCACCAGCCTTTCCCGTCTGGCGCGCATGCACGCCCGCAATCACGCGGGTTCATGGATAAAATTACGCGAAAACGGCGATTATGTTCAGGCGGTGCGAGAAATCGGCGGCATCGGCTGCGCCAGCGGCGAGCTGCCGTTGCAGTAGATTCAATTCGTCCAGCAAAACAAGTCATCAGCAGCTGTATTTTCCTTTAAAATTACCCCTTAATTTAGGTCTATTGATAAGGTTGAATCATGTCGGAAATATTTGATGTAGCAGTTATCGGCGCCGGTCCGGGCGGTTATGTTGCGGCGATTCGTTGCGCGCAACTGGGTTTGAATAACGTGTGTATCGATGAATGGAAAAATACCAAGGGCAGGGCCAGTCTTGGCGGCACCTGCCTGAACGTCGGTTGCATTCCATCCAAGGCATTGTTGGAATCCTCGGAAAATTATTTCCAGATTCAGCATAAAGTGTCCGCGCACGGCATCACGGCGCAGAATGTCACGGTCGATGTTCCGGTCATGATCGCGCGCAAGGACAAAATTGTGACGATGTTCACCGCCGGTATCGCTTCGTTGTTCAAGAAGAACAAAGTGAAATCGATGCACGGCCGCGGGACGCTGCTGCAACGCGAAGCATCCGCCAATGCATGGCAAATAAAAGTGGACGATAGCGGTAACGCTGAAACGATCCAGGCCAAGCATGTCATCGTGGCAACCGGTTCCGTGCCGCGGCCATTGCCTTTTGCGTCGATTGACAATGTCATGATTCTGGACAATGCCGGTGCTCTGGCATTAACGGAAGTGCCCAAGCGGCTGGGCGTCATCGGCGCAGGGGTGATCGGATTGGAAATGGGCAGCGTGTGGCGCAGGCTGGGCGCGGAAGTGACGATTCTTGAAGCGATGCCGGGTTTCCTGATGGCGGCGGACGAGCAAATTGCCAAGGAAGCGAAAAGCATATTTGCCAAGGAGCCGGGCCTGCAAATCAACACCGGTGTCAACATCAAGTCGGTCAAGGTGACCGGTGATACCGTCACGATCGGTTATAGCGATTCGGATAACCAGGAGCAGGTTCTGGAAGTCGACAAACTGATTGTCGCAATCGGCCGCATTCCGAATACCGCAGGGTTGGGTCTTCAAGAAAACGGTTTGCAGGTGGACGAACGCGGATTTGTCATGGTCGATCAATATTGCCGCACCAATCTGACGAATGTTTACGCTGTCGGCGACGTGGTGCGCGGCCCGATGCTGGCGCACAAGGCTTCCGAAGAGGGCGTGGCGGTTGCGGAAACGATCCTGCATGTGGAGAAAGGCGAAGCCGGCGAACTGGAAGCCGTCGATTTCAATACCGTGCCGTGGGTTATTTATACCGCGCCAGAAATTGCCTGGGTGGGAAAGAACGAGCAGGAGTTAAGAGCCGCCGGTATCGCTTATAAAGCCGGTCAATTTCCGTTCATTGCCAACGGACGCGCGCGCGCTATGGGCGAAACGAGCGGATTCATCAAAGTATTGGCGGACGAGAAAACCGATCGCGTATTGGGTGTTCACATGATCGGTCCGCATGTATCGGAACTCATTTCAGAAGCCGTGATGGCGATGAAGTTTTCCGCCAGCAGCCAGGATATCGCCTGCATTGTGCATGCTCATCCGTCGTTATCGGAAGTATTTCATGAAGCTGCGCTTGGCGTGGATAAGCGTGCATTGCATATTTGAAGTTACCGCCGGTAGTTCTTCTATCACGGCACTCTTATCCAGGATTGTTGCGAATGCTTGCAAAAATAAGCTGCAAACGATAGGGAAACACTGAATAATTTGTTCATTGTTCAGTTTTTCCTGAGGGGAGTCTAAAAATGGCAGGGGCGACGTCCGGATAATTTGAATCAGGCGGAAAAACGGATTTTACGCTGGGTAAATGAGTATTTTTGAGCCTGATTTCAACGCAGTATGAGCGCAGCAGTTTTTCAGAGCATGTTTAGAAACAATGTGTCTTGTCCGGATCCACAGTGCAGGACCAGCGCAGATGGTGCATACCGGCTGATTTGTTGACCAGATAATCGGCTCGGAGCTGCTTGTTTTGTTCCACGGTTAAAGCCGCGGTTTCGGGCACAAAGCGTTCTTCGCTCCAGAACCGGATTCTGCAAAATTGATCAGACGGGCCGCATAACCGGTTGATGACAGCGCTGTAGACCGTTTTGTCGGTGTATACCGCATGATCAATGAGTACTAAATTAACGAATTTTCCAGAGGTGCCCAGCTCGACTTTCCGGACGAGACGCCATCCGTTTCCGCTATCTAATTGAGATTCGGCTGCGGATTCATCGTGGCTATGGTCTTCGCCTTCATGAGCAAAACCGTTGAAAGGTAAAGCAAGTATCAAAAACAATAAAGCGGTTGGTAATAATTTACGCATAAATTCTCCCTGGCAAATGCCGACTCATCAATTAAAATGGAATTCTTATTTCGTGTTAACGCATTGCTTCCAGATCAGTTTTTCTTCTCCGGATAATTCTTGCAGCCGGGCAGTATACTTGAAAATCAAGTTTTGAACATTAGGGAAGCTCTGAAAAACTACTGCGCTCGATCATGCTGTGTTGAAATCAGACTCAAAATGCTCATTTACATTTTGTAAACTGCGCTTTTTCATCTGATTTCGCCTTGCCTGACCGTCGCTTGCTACCTTTTTCACGGCTTCCTTAGTGATAACGGATTTTGTGAGCGCCTGAGTGCCGAGGGTGTAGAATCGGCGCTTTGATCAATTCGGCAGGGATAGAATTTTCAGTATGTGTTATCGATGTGAACAATCCGGTGATCGCACTCAAGACTCCGGCATATGCCGCGGCAGGCGGTCGTTCGTCAAATTATCAGCGGCCTCCGCGCTGAGTCTGGGGATGGCGTATGCCGGGATTGCCCCGATGGGGAGCAGTATTGCCGCAGAACCGCCCCGGACGGTAGCTCCGCCCAAACCGGAAAATGTGCTGACACCGGATCAAGCGTTGGAAAGATTGATGCAAGGCAACGAACGCTATGTTTCCGGTAAATCCAAACCGCTCGATTTTCATGATATTCAGTCGGCTTTGGTCGGCGGGCAGAATCCCTATGCCACCATACTCGGCTGTTCCGATTCCAGAGTCAGTCCGGAGCATTGTTTCGACGAAGCGCTGGGCGATTTGTTCGTGGCGCGCGGCGCCGGAAATTATTTAACCAACGATAATGTCGCTACGATTGAATACTCGGTTGCCGTGCTGAACACGCCCTTGATCATGGTGCTGGGACATGAAAGCTGCGGCGCGGTCAAAGCAGCGGTGGAAGCGGTCGACCATCACAAGGATTTTCCCGGTCATATCCAATTGCTGGCCAGCGCAATTGCGCCGGCTGTCAGAGCCGTCAATGACACCTCCAGCAGCCGGTTGATTAATGTAACCAAAATGAACGTCATCATGACGGTTGAAAGACTCAGGACCAAAACGCCGGTTCTGGATTACTATCACGATCAGAAGAAAATTCGTGTAGTGGGCGGGATATATCATTTGGAAACCGGTAAAGTTGAACTGATCGCTTAAGGAAGCTCTGAAAAAGGGAAGCGAGCGACGGTCAGGCAAGGCGAAGTCAGATGAAAAAGCGCAGTTTACTAGGTGTAAATGAGCATTTTGAGTCTGATTTCAACACAGCATGACCGAGTGCAGTAGTTTTTCAGAGCTTCCTTAAGGAAACGCTGATTAATT
>JAFEEV010000221.1 GCA_018240935.1 Pseudomonadota bacterium | reverse complement strand
CTAATGCGGTATTGCGATGCCCCAATCCGCTTTGTACCATGCGCTGATAATAGTGCTCACGGTGCGCTTGCCAGATTTTCTCGCCGCGCAATAAGCGTTTGATCAGCGTCGCTGTCGCATCCACAATGAACGGCGAAAATATCAGCAGGGGTACCCACAGTGACCACAGCTGATTAAGCCATCCCAGTACCCCCAGTGCCGCAGCCAGAAACCCAAGTGGAATGGCACCAACGTCGCCCATGAAGATACGCGCAGGATGAAAGTTGTGCAACAAAAAAGCCAACGCCGCAGCGGCTATCGAAAAATTGACCACGGCAAAATCATGATCCCCGGCTATGTACGCAAACAAACCATAGTATCCGAACCCGATTACCGCCATGCCACCTGCCAGCCCATCCGAACCATCCATGAAATTATAGAGATTGCACATCCAGATCACCGCCGCCATAGCGCCCAGTGCAATTAACCAGCCATGAGCAGGCAGCAAAAAAACCGCGGAAAACGCGGATGCAACGAGAGTATGTATCAGCAACCGATACCGCACCGGAACATGCCGGATATCGTCCAGCAATGATATTACCATCAGCGCAACGGTACCGGCCCAGATAATTGGCGGGATCGCGGTTGAAAAACACAGCCACGCGGCGATCACGCCCGACAACAATCCCAATCCGCCGGTACGCGGAACCGGAACGGCATGAAGCGAGCGTGCGTTGGGATGATCCAGCCCCCAACCCGCTTTTCTTTTAATCAACCAGAGGATGGAGAAGAAGGATAGAACGAACGATAACAGCGGTGCTGCGGCGATTGCCACGGGAAAATCCAACACCATAATGACCGGATTGTCCAGGATGAATCAATCAAAAGATAAAACCACTTTCCTGTCGCACGAGACAAGAAAGTGGCATTAGAAACAATAAACTACGCTCAATACCCTTAGAACATAGGTTTTGCCGCATAGCTCTGATGAGCTGCCGCTGCGGCGGCGCCGCGTTGCACTTTCATGCCCATGTCGGACAGAATGGCTTCCAGCGCATTCAGGCAGAAAATCACATTCTCGATACGGCAGGATGTGCCCATTAAGCCGAAGCGCCAAACTTTACCGGCAAAATCGCCCAGTCCCGCGCCGATTTCGAGATTATAGTCATCCAGCAAGCGGCGGCGCACTTCTTTTTCATCGACACCGGCCGGTACATACACCGAGTTCAGTTGCGGCAAGCGATATTCTTCCTTCACCACATAATTCATGCCCAAGGTGGCAAAACCGGCTTTCAGCGCCTCGTAGTTATAGCGGTGTCGCGCCCAGGAATGCTCCAGTCCTTCTTCGTATATCATCAACAGCGATTCATGCAAGCCATACAGTGCGTTGGTCGGCGCGGTATGGTGATAGGTCCGGGTGGACGATCCCCAGTAATTCAGTAACAGGCTGATGTCCATGAACCAGCTGTGCACCTTGCTTTTGCGATTTTTCACCAGCTCGGTCACGCGCTCGGAAAAGCTGACCGGAGACAAGCCCGGCGGACAGGACAAACACTTCTGGCTGCCGGAATAGATCGCATCGATGCCCCATTCATCCACCTTGATCGGCGTGCCTCCCAGCGAAGTCACGGTATCGACAATCGTCAGGCAGTTGTATTTACGCGCGATTTCGCACAGTGTTTTGGCATCGGATTGGGCACCGGTTGATGTTTCCGCATGAACAAACGCAACAATCTTGGCATCCGGATTTTTCTTCAGCGCATCCTCGACTTTCTGCGGATCGACCGGTTCGCCCCATTTGTCGTCGACCACCACGGCCACGCCGCCATGGCGTTCCACGTTTTCGATCATACGGCCGCCGAACACGCCATTGCGGCACACGATCACTTTATCGCCGGCTTCGATCATATTGACGAAACACATTTCCATGCCCACCGATCCCGGTCCAGAAACCGGGAATGTCATGCGGTTTTTGGTTTGAAACGCATACCGCATCAAGCCTTTGATCTCTTCCATCATTTCCGTGAAAACAGGATCCAGGTGACCCAAGGTCGGGCGCGCCATGGCGTTCAGCACGCGCGGATGCGTATCGGATGGTCCAGGGCCCATCAAAACACGTTGCGGCGGATAAAAAACGGTAGCTTTCTTTTCGGGGCGAAAATCTTCGGTATTCATGAACAATCCTAAATTAATAATATAGTCTGATTTTTGAAAAAGGGTGATTCTAACAAGTGAACGCAGAGTTTACTATAAACAACGATATGCTCAATAAATTATCCTTATGGATACACAAAGGAAATTTCATAACCGCAGGAATTTAAAACATTCTGTTCCGAAGGATTGCGGCATCCGCGCTGTAAGAACCGGGACCGGCAGCATCGATCGGGAGAATTAAGGAAATGCTGAGCACATAAAACAAATACTCACGGACGCCAGGACATAGGTAAAATGCGTTTATCCGATCTGTCGGCCAATTTGTGAGTTAAAAAATATCCGGTTAGCATGAAGTGCAGAAAGTGTAGCTTTGTAAATCCCGACAGTGCGCGATTTTGCAGTAATTGCGGATCGCTGTTGATGCAAATAAAAGAATCACTGGAAAAAACGCTGGCCGAACGCCGGCAGTTGACGGTGCTTTTCTCCGATATCGTGGGTTCAACTTTCCTTTCCGAACAGCTCGACCCGGAAGATCTGCGGGAAGTCATCCGCAATTACCAGAATGCCTGCACCGGCGCCATCTTCCGCTACGAAGGCTATCTGGCGAACTTTCTCGGCGATGGCATCCTGGTATTTTTCGGTTACCCCAACGCGCATGAAGATGACGCTTACCGCGCGGTGCAGGCGGGACTCGATATTATCAAATCGATCAAAGCGCTCAGCAAGCTGATAGAAAAAGAATTTGGCGTGGCGTTGAAAGTGCGGGTCGGCATCCACACCGGCCTGGCCGTGGTCGGCGATATCGACCAATCCGACGCGCTCGAATCCCGGGTAATTTTCGGACAAACACCCAACCTCGCCGCGAGAATCCAGGCTACCGCCGAGCCCAATACCGTGCATATCAGCGCGGATACGCACAAACTCATCCGCGGGTATTTCGACAGCAGCGATTTGGGCATGCATAGCTTCAAAGGCATTTCGCAGGCGGTCGCGATTTACCGCGTTAACCATGCATGCAATGTCTTCAGCCGGCTGGATGTCAATAACAATCAACTGATACCGTTCGTTGGCCGCGAGGCGGAGATCGCCCTGCTGCGGGAAAAATGGCAAGAGGCGCAAACCGGTAAAGGACAAATTGTGCTGTTGTCGGGCGATGCGGGAATCGGCAAATCGCGGCTCGTTCATTCGCTCAAAGAATATGCCGATCAGGATCCCGGATTCCAGCCGATCGAACTGAGAAGCTCACCCTACCACCAGACCAGTTCGTTCTATCCCATCATCGATTTTCTCGAGCACAGCGTTTTTCAGTTCGAGAAAAACGATACGTTGGATGAAAAGCTTGCAAAAATAGAAAGATTTCTGAAGCAGTACCAAATGCCTTTGGCGGATTCCGTGCCGCTCATTGCGTCACTCCTTTCCATTCCGCTCGGTACGGAATATGTTCAGCCCGCCCTGACACCACAGAGGCAAAAGCAAAAAATCATCGAATTATTGAATTCTATTTTCCTTCAGCAAGCCGATCAGAAATCTGTTCTTTTTATTCTCGAAGATCTCCACTGGATTGACCCCTCGTCCCTGGAACTCATCGATCAACTGATAGAAACTTGCGGCCAGCATAGAATACTTATCGTGCTTATTTACCGGCCGCATTTCAAACCGGCGTGGCAGCCGCGCGGCAACCTGTGCGCCATTGAGTTATCGGGGCTTTCCGAAACCAACGCCAGCGAAATCATCGGCCGCATCTCGAAAACCAAGGCGCTTCCCAGTGAAGCGGTAAAACGCATCATCGAAAAAACCGATGGAATCCCCTTATTCCTTGAAGAGTTGACGAAATCGGTCATTGAATCCGGCATGCTCGTTGACAAAGGGGACAAGTACGAACTGTCCGCAGCCTTCCATTCGCTGGGAATCCCGGCATCGATTCAGGATTCGCTCACGGCCCGGCTTGACCGCTTCCCGCAGGCCAAGCAAGTGGCGCAACTGGCTGCCGTCATCGGCAGGGAGTTTTCGTATAGCGTTTTGGCTTCCATCCCCGGCGAACATCGCGAAAATCTGCCGCGCTGTCTCAATACGCTGGTGGAAGCGGGCATCCTGTTTGCGCATGGATCGCCGGCCGATACGCTGTATTCATTCAAGCACGCGCTGATTCAGGACACCGCCTATTCCTCGCTGCTGAAGAGCGCCAGAAAAAGCTACCACAAACTGATTGCGGAATCGATCGAAGCAACTTCACCGGAACTGACCGAAACACAACCCGAACTGATCGCGCAGCACTATACGAAAGCAGCCGAAAACGAGAAAGCCATCTCATTCTGGCTTGCCGCCGGCTTGCGCGCATTGCAGCATTCCGCCAATCTGGAATCCATCGCACACCTGAAACAAGGCCTCGAGCTGGTTGCGTCCGTCCGCGAAAACGCGCTGCGCATCTCGTACGAAATGCAACTCTACTCGACACTGGGTCCGGCCATTATCGCCACACGGGGATTCGGCGACGCGGAAGTCGGCGATACTTATCAGAAGTTGAGCGAGCTTCCGCAACTGCCGGGGAATAAGCCGCATGTCAAAGTGGCGCTTTGGGGACGATGGGTATACGCGCTGGTGCGCGGAAATCTGGCAACGGCACACGCACTGGCGCTCGAGATGCGGCAAACCGGACAGGAAACCAGTGACGCGGAAATGCTCGTCGAAGGGCATTGGATACTCGGCGATACATTATTCTGGTTAGCCGATTTCGATAGCGCGCAGCAGGAACTGACCAAGGCAATTGAGTGTTACGATCCTGCCCGGCATCATACGCACGCCTACATCTATGGGCAGGATCCGTGCGTCGCCGCGCATTGCTATCAATCAGCCGCACAATGGTACCGGGGAAATCTCGATCAAGCGTATGCCGAAAATGCAGTGGCCATTCAGCTTGCCAACTCACTCCGCCATCCGTTCAGCATCGGCTGGTCGCTGGCTTTTACTTTCATGGTGCGCATGTTCGGACGGGAATTTCAGGAAGCGAAAGAATGGTCGGAACGCACCATCGCGTACTGCACCGAGCAGGCTTACCCGTTCTGGATCAACGCCGCCGTCATTGTGCAAGGTTGGGCCATCTGCATGCTGGGGGACGCTGAACGCGGATTGCCTCTGATTGAGGAAGGTCTGGCTAACTGGGATGCAATCGGTTCAACGATCGTTCGCCCGATGTTCATGGGACTCTACGCGGAAGCGCTCGGACTCGGTTCGCGGGAGCAAGCTGAAAAAGCGCTTGGCATCGTCAATAATGCAATTGCAGTGGCGCAAGAACGCCGCGAAATCGCATCGGAACTGGATCTGCACCGGATTCAGAGCGAACTGCACCAAAAAAACGGTAACCGGGCCGCAGCGGAAGCCTCGTTGCGCCACGGTATTCAGCTATCCGATAAATTCCGCTCCCCGCCGAGAAAACTTCAGGCTGCCACGGCGCTTTATCGATTGCTCAAAAACACGGATCGCGAACCGGAAGCCGCGCACGTCCTGAAGTCCGCGCTGGCTGCATTCCGCGAAGGTTCCAACAGGCAGATCGTAAAAGAAGCGAAAGCACTCGTAGAGAATTCGTCCATCCATTAACCAACGGGGAGTGAAACTGATGAGCACAGCAAAATACAGAGACCGCGGCGGAGAACTGGTATTTATCCCGCCGTTCAAAACGGACCCGGTTGACTTCTACGGTTTCATTCTCGACGCCGACATCGATAGCCTGACAGCGCTGTGCGATAAATACCTGAATAGCCCGCTCGGCCGTTATGAGGAGAACCGCCGCTTTGTTCCCGCGGGCGGATTCGTGCTGGTTGCCTGCATCGATATCCCTAAAATGTATTCCAGCACCGCCCCCTACAGCAACTGGGGATGGTTCAAGGAGCGGGAGATTGGATTCTGGGTGCTCGTCATCGATCGGGACAAAGATGACCTGTACTGGCATATGCCCTATCTATGGGTGGATAACCCGTACGCGATGGCGATGGGGAGAGAGCTGTACGGTTTCCCCAAAGGCATCGGCACTATCGTGCTGCCTTCCTCGCCGCGCAATCCCGATCAATTTGCTGTCGACACCCTGGTATTGCCGGTCTTTTCCCCAAATACCGAAGGCGTTGTCAAGCGCCTCGTCGAAGTGCAAAAAACTTCGCAAAAAGTTAAGTATGGCAAAGCGGTACATGATTTCGATGAGTTGATCGCCGAGCTCTTCCACATCCTGCATCAGGAAGAAGGAATACAATTTTTTGATCTGATCGTCAACGAATGGCAGGATTTCCGCCATAAGAAAATGCCAATGCTGTTCCTGAAGCAATTCCGGGACGTCACTCAACCGGCCCAGGCCTGTTATCAATCCATCGTTGCAACAAAACCGGCGGCGCAGAATTTTAAAAATATCGAGATCTACGATCATCTCTATGAAATAAAAATTTTCCCCTGCGACAGCCACCCCATCATTGCCGAATTAGGACTCAAACCCGGAGCAAACAACCGGATCACCGCCAATGTCAGCTTCCATATCAATTTCAATTTTGAAATCGGCACGGGCACAACCACGGAAACAAAAGCGAAACGTAACCTGAAACCGAGGAAACTCGCCATCGTCGGCGGCGGGGTCGGCGCCATGACCGCCGCGTTTGAAATCACCAGCAACCCCGATTGGAAGGACATTTACGACAGTATCACGGTCTACCAGATGGGCTGGCGCCTCGGCGGCAAGGGTGCAAGCGGACGAAGCGGGGACGAAGGTGCGATCGAAGAACACGGTCTGCATATCTGGCTCGGTTTTTACAATAATGCTTTCAAGGCCATCCAGCACGCTTACCGCGAACTCGGCCGAGCCCCGGGAACGCCCCTTGCGGCCTGGACAGATGCCTTCAAAAAACACAGCTACATTGTGTTGGCGCAGCAATTCCAAGATCAATGGCACCCGTGGGAATTCAACTTTCCCGAAAATTGCGACACTCCCGGCCAAGGGGATCCGCTGCCAAGCTTATGGGATTACATCGTTTCCACAACCGAATGGATCGAAAGCACCCTGCTCGATTCCGAGCACAGTCCGTGCGCCAAAGCAAAAGCCGCCCCGGAAAAGAGTGCAAGCGTCTTCGACGAGTTCATGCAAAATTTCATCCAAACCATCGATCAGGCGGTACCGGGAAATATCCGTCTGGCGTTGGAAACCGCCCGTTTTGCCATGAGGGGAGCGCCTTCCCCCGCCGCAGTGCTGGAAATCGCCCATCTGGTTTTAAGAACCGCGCGCCATGCGGTGAAGAATGGACCTTTCCCCAACATGGCGCTGGAACTCGCGCACCTCGCGTTGGGAATTGCCCGGCCGCTGATCGAATCGCACTTTAAAAGCATCACCTTGCACCTGCATGCCATGGGCCACGATGTCAGCGCGCATACCGAAGAGCAATACAACGCCTTCCTGGATCTGCTCATCCAGTTGAAGACATTGCTGTTCCCGATCTTGAAAGGAATGGCCGATTCCGATCTGGAGTTAAGACGTCTTTTCATCCTGCTCGACACCGGCTTCACCGGCGTGATCGGCCTGCTCCGGGATGGCGTGCTGCACCATGAAGAAAAACTGAATAAACTCGACAGCGAAGATCTGCGCGAATGGCTCTTGCGCCACGGCGCAGCGGAAATCACCGCCTACTCGCCACTGATGCAGGGACTGTACGATCTGGTCTTTGCCTATGAAAACGGCGAGGTTGCCAAACCGAACTTCGCCGCAGGCACCGCCATCCGCTGCATCTTCCGGATTTGCTTTACCTACAAGGGGGCGATCTTCTGGAAAATGCAGGCTGGCATGGGCGATACCATTTTCACGCCGTTGCATCAGGTGCTGGCGCAAAGAGGTGTGGAATTCAAGTTCTTCCACAGGGTTAAAAATCTCGGCGTCAAAGTATCGGCTAACGGGGAAAAAAGTATCGAAACCATTGCCATCGGCAGACAAGCAACGGTTAAAGACGGCAAAGCCTACGACCCGTACGTCACCGTTCGCGATTTGCCATGCTGGCCCAGCACGCCCAATTTCGATCAGCTCGTCGAAGGCGAAGCGCTGAGAAACGGCAACATCAACCTCGAATCTTTCTATACCCCGTGGCAAGACGTAGAAGAAATCACGCTGCAAGCGGGCAAGGATTTTGACGACGTGCTGTACGGCGCATCGCTGGCCACCATCCCCTATCATTGCTCCGAATTGATTGATGCGGATAGCAACTGGAAAGCCGCGGCCGATAAGGTCGGCACGGTCCGTACGATGGCGTTTCAAATCTGGCTCAACAAAGACTTGCAGGAACTCGGCTGGAAAAAAGCAAGCCCGGTGATGGATGCTTTCGTCGAACCGATGAATACATGGGCCGACATGACGCATCTCATACCGCGCGAAATCTGGCCTGCCACCAGCAATATCAGGAATATCGCTTATTTCTGCGGTCCGATGGAAGGCGGCATCGCCCCTGCGACCCAAACGGATGAACCGGCGCAAGCACTCGATACTGTGATCACCGAATCCAGTCGTTTCCTAAATAACGATATCAAAGCGTTCTGGCCGCAATG
>JAFEEV010000220.1 GCA_018240935.1 Pseudomonadota bacterium | reverse complement strand
GGATATCGACGTGTTGATGATGCTGCGCTTGCAGAATGAGCGTATGAAAGGCGCGAATCTGCCCAGCCCGGAGGAATATTTCAAATATTACGGGCTGACCCCGGAAAAATTGTCGCTCGCCCGGCGCGATGCCATTGTGATGCATCCGGGACCGATGAATCGCGGTGTCGAGATCGATTCGGAAGTCGCGGACGGCAAACAGTCGGTCATTTTGCCGCAAGTGACATTCGGCATCGCGGTGCGCATGGCGGTGATGTCGATTCTAGCGGGCAATCAGGTTTAGAGGCGGTTGCATGAGAATTCATATCAAAAACGGGCGCTTGATCGATCCTAAAAACGGTATCGACGCCGTACAGGATATTTTTATCGCCAAAGGTAAAATCGTGGCCATTGGCGCGGCGCCGGGCGAATTTCAAGCCAGCCGGGTGATCGACGCGCAATCGTTGATTGTCTGCCCGGGGCTGGTGGATTTGTCGGTGCGCCTGCGCGAGCCGGGCCTGGAATATATGGCTACTTTGGAGTCGGAAATGGCCGCGGCGGTTGCCGGTGGCGTTACGAGCATCGCGTGTCCGCCGGATACCGATCCGCCTTTGGATGAACCAGGGTTGGTGGAAATGCTGAAACATCGCGCCAAAAGTCTCAATCAGGCGCATGTCTATCCGATCGGCGCATTGACGCAGGGATTGAAAGGCGAACGCTTGACCGAAATGGCCGAACTGAACGATGCCGGATGCGTAGTGTTCGGGCAATCGGACGGCTTGCTGCCGAACTTGCGCGTACTGATGCAGGCTATGCGGTACGCATCGACATTCGGTTTTAGCGTCTGGCTGCGGCCGCAGGAAATCTCGTTGACGGGCGATGGCGTGGCGCACGATGGCGAAGTGGCGACCCGGCTGGGCTTGCTGACAGTTCCGGTGTGCGCGGAAACGATCGCTATCGCCAACATTGTGCTATTGGTCAAGGAAATCGGTGTCAGCGTTCATCTGTGCCGGATTTCCAGCGCCGAAGGCTTGGCGATGATTCGCGCCGCGAAGCAGCAGGGTTTGCCGATTACTTGCGATGTGACGATCAATCACCTGCATTTGTCGGACATGGACATCGGTTTTTTTGATTCCAACTGCCATCTGATGCCGCCGTTGCGCAGCTCCAGCGATCGTGACGCGCTGCGTCACAGTTTGTTGGATGGCACGGTCGATGCGATCTGCTCGGATCATGCGCCGGTGGATGAAGATGCCAAATTGTTACCGTTCGCGCAGTCCGAGGTCGGTGCGACGGGAGTGGAATTATTGTTGCCGCTTACGTTGAAGTGGGCCGCTGAAATGCGTTTGCCGTTGCTCAAGGCGCTGGCGAAAATTACCACGGAACCGGCCCGGATACTGGGAATTGACGCGGGCCATATATCCGTCGGCAGTGCGGCGGATGTCTGCATTTTCGATCCCGGTCATTACTGGAAAGTGACTTCGTCGGCCATTCAGAGTCAAGGAAAAAACACGCCTTTCATGGGCATGGAATTGCCGGGCGGCGTTGAATATACCCTGGTGAATGGCCATATTGTGTACGAGCGCTGAGTCTTCAGTAAAATTTCCCATCATTTTTGTTTTTAACCGATCCTTTGGAGCAACATGTCAAACCCTTTACTTGATTTTTCCGGCTTACCGCGTTTTGCAGAAATCCAGAACGAACATATCACACCGGCGATTGAAACGTTGTTAAAGGAAAATCGCGCGGTGATCGAGAAGATTCGATCCGATGAGCGCGCGCCAACCTGGCAGACGTTTGTGCAGCCGATGACGGATGCCAATGAGCGATTGTCCCGCGCCTGGGGGCAAGTGTCGCATCTGAATGCGGTGATGAATACGCCGCAACTGCGTGAAACCTATAACGCCAATCTGCCGTTGATCACGCAGTTTTATGCCGAGTTATCGCAGGATGTGAAGCTGTTTGAAAAATTTAAACAGTTACGCGCGAGCGCGGAATTCGATCGGTTGACGCCGGCTAGAAAGAAAATCATCGAGAATGAATTGCGCGATTTCCGTTTGGGCGGCGCGGAATTGCCGGCTGACAAGAAACAGCGCTTCATGCAGATTCAGGAAGAACTATCGAAATTATCTTCCACATTCAGCGATAACTTGCTGGATGCAACCAATGCGTATTCCCTGTTGATCGAGGATGCGAAAGCCGTGACCGGAATTCCGGACGATGTGCTGCAAACGGCGCAGCAATTAGCCGCTGCGGATGGTAAAACGGGCTGGAAATTTACCTTGCACATGCCGTCTTATCTTCCCGTGCTGCAATACGCCGATAATCGCGGTTTACGTGAACAAATGTATCGCGCCTATGCGACGCGCGCCAGCGAGTTCGATAGTCACGCGGATTCGAGCAAAGATAATATGCCGCTGATTAATAAAATACTGGGGTTGCGCCGGGAAGCGGCGCAAATGCTAGGTTTTGGGAACTATGCCGAAGTTTCTCTGGCATCGAAAATGGCGGCTTCTCCGCAGCAAGTATTGGAGTTTCTGAGAAAATTGGCGGGAAAGGCAAAGCCGTATGCCGTGCAGGATTTGCAGGCGCTACAGCAATTTGCGGCCGAGCAATTGAATCTGCCGAAACTGGAAGCTTGGGACCTGGCGTATGTCAGTGAAAAATTGCGGCAAGAACGTTACGCTTTTTCGGATCAAGAAGTTAAGCAATACTTCCCGGAAGATAAGGTATTGGCCGGTATGTTTAAGGTGGTGGAAAAACTGTACGGCATTCGCATTTCGCTTGCAGCGCCTGAGCGCAAGATTCAGTGCTGGCATCCCGATGTGAAGTTTTTTGATATTCATGACGCCAACGGTCAGCTGATCGGTCAGTTTTATTTGGATCTGTACGCGCGACCCACCAAGCGGGGCGGTGCCTGGATGGACGATGCGATCACGCGCCGGCGGATCGATCATCAAACGGGAAAACACACCATACAATTGCCGGTGGCTTATCTGACGTGTAATTTTTCCGCTCCGGTCATCGTTGATCATCAGCCGCGCCCGGCTTTGTTCACTCATAATGAAGTAATCGTGCTGTTTCATGAATTCGGTCATGGCTTGCATCATTTGCTGACTAAGGTGGAAGATTTGGGGGTGTCGGGAATCAACGGTGTGGAATGGGATGCGGTGGAATTGCCGAGCCAGTTCATGGAAAATTTCTGCTGGGAATGGGATGTGCTGACGGGAATGACGCAGCATATCGATAGCGGTGAACCGTTACCTCAAGCGCTATACGATAAGATGATAACAGCCAAAAATTTCCAGAGCGGGTTGCAAATGCTGCGCCAAATTGAGTTTGCGCTGTTCGATATGCATGTGCACTTCGATTTCAGTCCGGATGGCGGCAAGACGGTTTTACAGTTGCTGGACGAAATCCGCAACGAAGTCGCAGTGGTTATTCCACCGGACTTTAACCGTTTTCCCAACAGTTTTGCGCATATTTTTGCCGGCGGTTATGCCGCAGGCTATTACAGTTACAAGTGGGCGGAAGTGCTTTCGGCGGATGCCTACAGCATGTTTGAAGAAACCGCTGCGGATGGGGTGGTGAATGCAGCCACCGGTTCGCATTTTCTGGAAGAGATTCTGGCGGTGGGAGGCAGCCGTTCGGCGCTTGAGTCGTTTATTGCGTTTCGCGGACGCGAGCCGGAATTGGATGCGTTATTGCGCCATAGCGGAATGGAAACGGCTTAACCGGAGAATTGCATCACTTTGTCCATTCTATTGCTACATGGATACTTTATTTAGTCCTGGCATAATCTGCCGTATATTGCACGCTGGGTATCTGATTAATTGGGAGCTTTCTAATTATTCCGTGCAGTATGGATGCATGAATGCCTGAACAAAATGGCATACTTTGTGCGAGGGTGTATTGAACCAATCGTATAAATATGGCAAGATCGACCGAATTTTTACTAAAAGAAATAAGAACATGATTAATATTATCCGTTCCATAGCAGTCGCTATTCTGGTTTCTAGTTTATTTTTAACGGGTTGTGCTTCAACGAAGCCATTAAGTGCGAATGGGAACAACCAGAATGGCGTGAATGATCCACTGGAATCCATGAACCGTGCAGTTTTCAATTTCAATGAAGTGTTCTATCGCAATGTCATGGATCCGGTTGCCAGGGGATATAAGAGAATTACACCCGATCCGATTGAAATGATACTCGGCAACATGTTCTCCAATGTGAACGAAGTGGTGGTAATAACTAACTCTGTCTTGCAATTGAATTATGAGAGCGCATTGGCCAGTAGTGCGCGATTATTTGTTAATACCACCTTCGGTATGTTCGGTATGATCGATATTGCCAGCGACATCAGCGCGGTGAGCGATGTCAATCTCAATAAGCGCAACGAAGACTTTGGTCAGACGTTAGGACGCTATGGTATTGCCAGCGGACCTTATATCGTGCTGCCTTTCTTGGGACCAAGCTCAGTTCGTGATACGGTTGGTCTCGCTGTCGACAGCTTTATATTTGATCCTATCACACAAGGGATTACCGGTATTTTCGTGAACAACGTTGCTTATATCAATTCAACGGCGGTGCGTTTACCCATTGGGGCAACAAGAACTATTCATTTACGCGCACGGCATCTCGAGAATGATAAAACCCTTGAAGAGGCTGCTTTAGATAAGTATGAATTTGTGCGCGACGCTTATTTGCAAAGACGCACCAGCTTGGTTAATAACAAAAATGAAGTCAAATAAAATAGCGCATGTAGCGTAGTTTTTTGCAATCTTTGGATGTGGATTGCATTCTTGAATTGACATACAGATAGTAATAAAGGCACATTGATTGGGAGTAACGCTTCAGCAATCAGTGTGCCTTGTTTTTTGTCAGTTAAGGAAAGAAACAAATGATTTCAATGTGATTTGCGGTTTGTCTGGTTGGCGATAAATAGATTGGTGATCAAGAATATGAGTGAAGTAAATCTGGGCCGAAGGGAGATCTAAGTTAATGGGAAATCCTATCGTCATTGTGGGTAGCGGATTAGCCGGTTATGCAGTCGCACGTGAGTTGCGCAAGCTGAATGCCGAGGTTGCTATCGTCATGTTATCGGCTGATCATGGCGGTTTCTATTCCAAGCCCATGTTATCGAATGCATTATCATCCGGAAAAACTCCTGACTCTATTTTGAACGGCGATGCGGCGCACATGGCGGCGCAACTGAAAATTTCCATCCGCCCGCATTGCCGCGTAACCGCGATTGATCCAGCAGGGTATGCGGTGACACTGGCTGATAGTGAAAAAATCGGCTATGACCGGCTTGTTTTAGCGGTGGGCGCTGATCAAATACATTTGCCGCTATCCGGTGATGGTGTGGCAAAAATATTATCGATTAACGACCTTGACGATTATAAAAAATTTCGTGATGCGCTGACCGGGAAGAAGCGGATCAGTATCATCGGTGCGGGTTTGATTGGTTGCGAATTTGCCAACGATCTGGCAACTGCCGGTTACCATGTGGATGTGATCGATATCGGCGCGCAGCCGCTGGGACGCTTGTTACCCCCGGCAGGTGGCGCTTTTATACGGCAAAAGCTGGAGGCAGCGGGTGTGGTTTTTCATTTAAGTGCAAATACACAATCGGTTGATGCGGCGAATGAGAAATTGCGGCTAACATTTGCCGGCAGCGAATCAATCGAATCCGATATCGTTCTGTCCGCAGTCGGATTACGTGCGCGCACGCAGCTGGCAGCATCCGCCGGCATCGCGGTTAATCGCGGTATTGTCGTCAATCGTTTGCTGCAAACGCAGTTAAACGACATTTACGCTGTAGGCGATTGCGCCGAGGTAGAGGGAAAGGTGCTGCCTTTTGTGATGCCGATTACGCACGCCGCCCGCGCTTTAGCGGCGACACTTGCGGGTAATTCGACCCCGGTCCGCTATCCGGCGATGCCGGTAATTGTAAAAACACCCGCATGCCCTGCGGTTGTTTCGCCGCCGGATTTCAATATAAAGGGCGAATGGCATGTGGAAGCCGATCAAAACGGTGTGAAAGCGCTATATCGTGACGAAGCGGGCCGTTTGCTCGGTTACGCCTTGTTGGGTGCTGCCACACAGGAGAAAAATAACCTGACGCCACAGTTGCCGCCGGTATTGGAATGAGAACATTTTTTGTATTTGACGATCTATTAGTTAGTTTGAGATTGAAATAAATTCAGAATATTCACGGCGATGAAATTTCTATTCGATTTATTCCCGGTCATTTTATTTTTCCTGGCATTCAAGCTGTACGATATTTTTATCGCAACCGCAGTTGCGATAGCGGCGGCTATCGCACAAATTGGCTGGCTTTGGTTCCGCCGACGGCAAGTCGATAAAATGATGTGGATCAATTTGGCGATTATCGTTATTTTTGGCGGCGCGACATTAATTTCTCAGGATGAGACGTTTATCAAATGGAAGCCGACGGTGTTGTATTGGTTGATTGCAGCCGTTTTATTGGCATCCCATGTCATTTTTAGAAAAAACCTGATGCAAGCGATGCTTGAGAAACAAATGGTTTTACCATTGCCAATCTGGAACAAGCTCAATTGGAGCTGGGCGGGTTTTTTCTTAACTATGGGGTGCGTCAATCTGTATGTCGCTTTCAGTTTTCCGCTGGATACTTGGGTTTCATTCAAGCTTTTCGGCGCTACCGGATTGATGCTGGTTTTTGTCATCGGGCAAGTGATGCTGCTGGGAAAATATTTGCAAGAAGCACCGGCAGTTGTGACAGAGAATGTTGCCGACAGCGAACAAAGCGATCGGAAAAGGGAAGGCGAAAGTAAAATAAGCAAGGAGAAATGATGCTGTATGTCATAAACGGTGAAGATGTATCCGATAGCTTAGCAAAACGAATGACGGTCCGACCGGAGCATCTAAGAAGAATTCATGACTTACAGGATGCCGGACGATTGATTCTGGCTGGACCGTACCCGGCGATCGATAGCCAGGATCCTGGTCCGGCTGGGTTCTCCGGTAGTTTGATTGTGGCCGAGTTTGAATCTTTGGAAGCGGCTCAGGCTTGGGCAGACGCTGATCCTTATGTGACTGCGGGTGTTTACCGGAAAGTGACGGTGAAGCCTTTCAAAAAGGTATTGCCGGCGTGAAGCTGCCGGGTTGTTCTCGGAGCAATCGAAAGTTATTCAATAGAAATAATGGTATATAAAGTTCACCTCTACTCAGTTAAAGCGTATACTTTCTCGCAACGTACGCTTTGACAAGTATAATTTTATCTTAATCACAAAAAAGGAAATTCCATGCGTTTGACGAAATTTTCACAAGTAATGATGGTTGGTATTTTGGGAATGGCTGCCCTATCTGCTCAAGCTCAGTCAACAGGCACTGTGGCTAAAGTGAATGGCGTAGCAATTCCACAGTCACGTCTGGAATTAATGGTGAAGGCAAGCGTTGCACAGGGCCAGCCGGACGGTCCGGAAATGAGAAAAGCATTGCGCGAGAACCTGATTGCTGAGGAAATTCTTGCGCAAGAAGCAATCAAGAAAAAACTGGATAAAGATCCGGATGTTGTCGCACAGCTTGAGATAGCGCGCCAGGCGGTGCTGGTCAGAGCCTTTCAGGCTGATTACATAAGACACAATGTGGTGAGCGAAGATACATTGCGCAAGGAATACGAAGTTCTGAAAGTGCAAATGGGCGATAAGGAATACAAAGCGCGCCATATCCTCGTGGCGAATGAAAACGAAGCCAAAGATATTATTGCCAAGCTTAAGAAAGGTGGTAATTTTGCCAAAATTGCCGAAGAAAAATCACTTGATGACGGCAGTAAGGAAAATGGCGGTGAACTTAACTGGAGTCCTCCGGCAGCTTACGTCAGACCTTTTTCCGAAGCGCTGGTGAAATTATCTAAAGGTGGATTGACGGATCAACCGGTGCAAACTTCCTTTGGCTGGCATGTGATTCAACTAATGGATGTGCGCCCGATGGAAGTGCCGCCTTTCGAAGAAGTTAAACAGAATATACAACAACGAGTGTTGCAGCGCGAATTCGGTACCGTCGTGCAAGAATTACGCAGTAAAGCCAAAGTAGAATAACGATCGTCACATTCGTTCGCCGCGGTGGACTGGATTGCAGCTTGGTTTGCTAGTTATAGCGAAGCAGTCTTTTCCACCCGCGGCGCCAACGCGCAAAGCAGTTCATAACTGTTAGTGCCGGCACTCAAAGCCACTTCATCAACGCTCAATCCCTTTCCCCACAAAATAACCGGACTGTTTAATCCGGCATTTTCGATACTGGTCAGGTCGACCGCCAGCATATCCATCGATACCCTGCCCAGGATCCGGCTGCGTTGATTATTGATCAATACCGGCGTGTTCGTCGGGGCGTGACGTGGATAGCCATCCGCATAACCGCACGCGACGATACCGATACGCATCGGCCGATCAGTTCTAAAGAGACCGTGATAGCCCACTCTTTCACCAGCTTCCAGTTCCTGTACCGCAATGACTTTGCTCGAAAGTGTCATCACCGGGCGAAGATTCAACTCGGCGGCAGTTACGTCCGGAAAAGGTGAAGCGCCGTACAGCATAATACCGGGGCGTACCCAATCGGTATGTGTAACAGGGTAACGAATAATCGCCGCTGAGTTTGCCAGTGAGCTCGGATAGTGCCCATACTTTGCCGTGATTGCTTCAAAGCACTGCAACTGCTGCATGACATTTTCCTGTTCGCAAGGCTCATCCGCAGAAGCAAAGTGGGTCATCAATGTGATGTTTTCTTGATATTGTTTTTTGATCAGTGTGTTGATGACTTGTGAAAATTGCGCCGGTGCTAATCCTAAGCGATTCATGCCGGTGTTGATTTTTATGAATAGATTCAGATTGCGATGCTTGGAGGCTGACAGCATTGCAATTTGCTCAACATGATGAATAACCGCACTCAAGCGGTATTGCTCAAATATTGCCAACTCTTCCGTCGAAAAAAAGCCTTCCAATAGCAGGATGGGTTGCTGATAACCGGCATCACGCAAGCATATCGCAGCATCCAGTTCCAATAGCGCAAATCCATCAACATCTTTTAAGGCGCTGGCGGCATTAAGCAGTCCGTGACCATACGCATTGGCCTTAAGGATGGCCATGATGCGTGAATGCGGAGCATATCGGCGAACTACGGTCAGGTTATGAGTTAAAGCGGAAAGATCAATATAAGCTTGGGTAGGGCGTGGCATTAATGTAATGTTCAGAATAGGCAAGAGCGAGTATTATTCGCAGCGTTTATCTTAATCCAAATTTGCGGCGGTGCCGATTTAATTTTTATGTCGTGATACCTTCATCTGCGAAGCGGTATGATGTGCTAATCTAGCGTAGCGGATGAGAAGGCGGTTGATCGCGGGGGTGATTCTTCATACTGAATCGACTAAGAAAAATAAATAGATAAGGAAAT
>JAFEEV010000021.1 GCA_018240935.1 Pseudomonadota bacterium | reverse complement strand
TGTGCTCGGCCGCGCCAAATAGCGCGCCGGTTAACCGGACCGGCAACAGCGAATCCGCATCGCCGGTTTCGGACGATTGTTATTTTTCGGAAGGATCGGTAATGAAGCCGATTTTGGTCATGCCGGACTTGGCCGCAATACTCATGAGCCGGGCGACATGCTCGTAATGCGTCAGCTTATCGGCGCGGATATGCAATTCCGTATTGGGCGCTTGCGCCACTTTGGCGGTAAAACGCGGCGCCAGTTGCTCCAATGCCACCGCTTCACCATTCCAGAAAAGGCTGCCGTCGGCGCGAATCGCCAGTTCGACATGCTCAGGCTGGGTGATATTGGGATTGCTTTCCGCTTTGGGCAGATCGACCTTGACGGAATGCGTCAACAGCGGAGCCGTGATGATGAAGATGATCAGCAGCACCAGCATGACGTCCACCAGCGGCACTACATTGATCTCCGACATGGGCGCCTGACGCCCGCTATCCTGCATGCTGCCGAATGCCATTATTGCCCCCGTTCCATTGCCACTTCGGCGATTCCGGGTGCAGCCGCAACCTGCGATTCGGCAGCCGGTGATTCATTGTTATCGCCGACCGTGATCAATATGAACAGATCGTGCGCGAACGCTTCCAGGCGCGCGAGCCAAATGCGGTTGCGGCGGACAAACGCGTTATAAGCCAGCACCGCCGGAATAGCCACCGCCAACCCCAGCGCGGTCATGATCAACGCTTCGCCGACCGGGCCGGCCACCTTATCCAGAGTGCCTTGGCCGGAAAGACCGATCTGGATCAGCGCATGATAAATGCCCCAAACCGTTCCGAATAAGCCGATATAAGGCGCCGCCGAACCCGCTGTGGCAATCAACGTGAGGCCATTTTCAACACGCGTCGCTTCCTGATCGATGCCGTTACGCAGGGTACGGGTCAGAAATTCGCTGGTGCCGCCCGCTGCTGCCAATTTGTGCGAACTGTGGATTTTGGAATCGGCCGCCGCATCGATGCCGAGCTTGGCAAGTTCCGCGAATGCGTTATCCGGCGCGGCATTTTTGAATTCGGTATGAACCGCCTGGAGCGAATCGAAACTCCAGAAATGCTTCAAAAATGCTTCGGCGCGGCGCTTTGCGATCAGATTCGCGATACTTTTGGTAATGATCAGATACCAGCTTGCAACCGATAGCGTCAGCAACAGCGCCAGCACGCTCATGCCCACGCCGTCGATCTGATCGAGAAAATGGGAAAAACCAAGCCCTTGTTCCATGAATTAATTTCCTTGCAGTACAAAATTAAAGGGTTGTAAAGCCACCGCCCGCACCGGCTGGCCATCGCGCAGCGACGGATTGCATTGCCAGCTCTTCACCGCGCTCAGTGCGGCAGCGTCAAGCCGCTCGTAACCGCTGCTGTTGAGAACTTTTGCGTTATCGATGTGCCCGTTTTCATCCAGTTCCACACGCAATATCAATTTCCCTTCTTCACCCATACGGCGCGAAATGGCCGGATATTCGGGAGGCGTCAGTTTGGGGCAAGAAACCGCCAATTCGGATGACAAGGCTACAGGCGCGGCTGGCGCTGGTTTGGCCGGCGCTGCGGGCGCAGGCGCCGATTCTTTTACCTGCTCGGCCGGTTTCGGCGGCTCCGGTGCGGGTTCAGCCTGTTTCTTTTCGGCGGGTGTGGGTGATTTCGCCGCAAGCTGCTCTTGTTTCGGCTTGACGACCGGCTTTTTCGCCGGTTGCAGTTTAACCGGCGCGGGCTCGGGTAATGCTTTAGGCGGAGTAACCGGCGCAGGCGGCGTAATCAATTCGGCGAATAATGTAAGCGCCTGCTCCGGTTGAGGAATCAAACGCTGATGCCACAAAAAATAAAACAGCGCGGCATGCACGGCCAGTACAAACAACAACCCCGGTAACGAGATCAGACGCTGCCGTTGCTCTAAATACTCGATATTTTTGCGGGATAATGAGTGCATTACAGAATAAACAAATCAGACGGACTTCTCACTTACTTGATCCAAAATACACCGGACATCAGCAATTTTGTTTTTTAGGGAAATGCTGATTAATTCACTATACGAGCGAATCACTTCGTTGCGCGGTACTCGCTCCCATGCCTATCTTGTTGATATGTCCCGGTCGCTGTGTTCCGTGCGCCTCGTGCTTCATCTCGTCCGCCGAAAATTAATCAGCGCTCCCTTAGCACACCGGCTGAATCCTGAAAACCACCCTGCGCAGCAGAAAAATGCAGATGGTTTCGGAATATGCCAGCTTTACAACTATAATAACGGAAACGATAATAATTATCAATAACTGAAGCTTATATTAAATCCTATTTCAACATACAATGATTCCTTTTGCCGGTTTTGCAGCAATTCATTCACGCTTGCACATTGACCGTTTTATTACTTTTTATTCACTAAAACCAAACATGACTTATTCCACACCCGGGTTCTGGCGGCGCACCATCTGCCTGATTTATGACTTTCTTCTGATATTGGCTATTTTGTTTATCGCCAGCTTCATTTTTCATTTTATTTTTAGCGATACGCAAGCGGCCTATTTCAAACCGCTTTTTCAATTTTATCTGTTTATGATTATGGGGTATTACTTCACCTGGTTCTGGACGCATGGCGGACAAACGCTGGCGATGCAAACCTGGAAGATGCGGATTGTCTCCGCCGACGGCCGCGGTCTGACGAAAAAACAGGCTATTGCCCGCTACTTATTTTCCTTGACGGGCATTTTCTTTTTAGTGATTGTCAATTACATATTCCCGATTAATTTTATTTCCTATCAACAACTCGCACTGGTCAGCGTGTTGATTTTCGGCTCCGGATTTATTTGGGCTGTGTTCGACCCCGATCATCAATATCTTCATGACCGGCTGGCCGGCACCCGCATTATTAAACTTGAGGGTTGATTGCCGGAAAAATTTTATATACAAATTGGATAATCTTTTTTAAAAAGAATGTATAATGATTTGATTGTTATCCAGTTATTCAAAATATATACTCGTAAAAATTGATTTTCAGAATCCGCAGAATGTAAGCATTACAACTTTTAAACACTTCGACCGATGCGCAGCCATATACTCTTAGCAACCGCAGCTTTGAAACTCTTTTTCAGAGAATGTGCAATTCAGGCAAACATGTTTATCATCATAGCCTTAATGCTTTGCATTTTTATCATCGACTTAAATACGCCATTGGGCGCGGCTGCCGCGGTACCGTATGTGCTGGTTATCCTTGCCAGCCTGTGGGTGAGCGGAATCCGGTTTACTTATTGCATTGCAGCAATAACGTTTATTCTCACCATCATCGGCTTTTATCAATCGCCCGGTATCGTAATGCCGATGGATATTGTGCTGTTTAACCGCGCCTTGACACTTTTGCTCATCGTTTGCGCTGCACTGATGGTCATCAAGATCAAAAAAACCAACACCGACATGTCCGCTTTGATGACACAGATGCTGATCGATCCGGTAACCGGATACAAAAACAGGCAGGCTTTCGAAACCGAACTGGATAACGAAATTCTGCGTTCGCGGCGCTATCACCGGAGTTTTTCCATCGCGATCATCGATATCGATCTGCTCAAGCTGTTCAGTGATGACTATGATTACAAAAGTAACAACGATTCGATAAAACAGATTTCGCAAGAAATCAAAACCAATATCAGAGTCACCGATCTGTTCTATCGCATCGATATCAATGTCTTCGCCATTTTGTTTCCCGAGACGGATTTATGCGAAACGAAAAAAGTGTGCGAATCGGTGCGTAAAAAAGTTTCCGCCCGGATGGATAAGAATACCGAGAATAAAATCATGGTGAGCATCGGCATTGCCATGCTGGATGAAACCGACAACAAGCTAAAACTGTGCAAACGCGCCGAAGATGCGCTGTTTATCGCCAAGCGCAATGGCGGCAATCAGGTTGCGACCTTGCCGCAGATCGCCAATAAAGACAAACCGGTAGTCGCTGCCATCTTATCGCGCTCACGATCAACCGACACCGTTTAGTTCTTGCACGGGACTTATTTTCACAAGTTTAAAACTGCCGGCGCTTCCTCCCGTGATTCGCAACTGTCCGCCGCCACGGCAATAAAATGCATTTACCGCAGTATTGAAAAATTACTGCGCAATCTCTTATATAATTCAGCGCATCCGACTGCCCTGATGATTCGTTTCTGAGATACCCATGAGTTTAATAAACAAGCCGATGGCCAAAAAATCAAGCGGCCATTCCTTCTCACCCAGAGTCGCCCGGTTACTGCGGGAATCCGGCTTGCTGATGCTGATGGGCGCCGCACTCTATCTGGTATTGATATTTTTCAGCTACGACCGCGGTGACGCCGGCTGGTCGCATAGCGGCGACTTCAATCAAGTGCAAAATGCCGGCGGGCACGCCGGAGCCTGGCTGGCGGATTTGCTGCTGTACTTGTTCGGCGCATCGGCCTGGTGGTGGGTGGCCTTCTTTCTATCCGCGATCGCGTGGAGTTACCGCCGCATCGATACCGCCGGAATTTTCGACCGCCACTCCCTGCTGCTGTCGTTAGGCGGTTTCTTTTTACTGCTGGCGGCCAGCAGCGGCTTGGAATCGCTGCGGTTTTATTCCATCAACATCGCGCTGCCGCTGATGCCGGGCGGCATGCTGGGCAGCACCATCAGTCATTATCTGTCGCAAATCCTCGGCTTTACCGGTGCAACCATGACCTTGCTGATTTTGATCGCGGTCGGTTTCAGTCAGTTTACCGGTCTATCGTGGGTGCGTTTTGTGGAAAAAATCGGCGAAAGCATTGAAAACCTGCTGTTACTGCTGATAGACACCTGGGAAACGCGGCAGGACAAGCTCGCCGGCATCATTGCCGCACGTGCGCGCGGCAAAATCGTCGAAACCGAGAAGAAACGCGAGGAAAGCACAGCGGTGCTGCATAACGAACCGCCAACGACAAACATCATCAAATCGCAACGCGTCGTCAAGGAAAAACAGCCTTCGCTGTTCTCCGATCTGCCCGATTCGCCGCTGCCGCCGTTGCATTTGCTGGACGAACCGGAAAAAGACTTTGAAGTGCTGTCCAAGGAAACGCTCGAATTCACATCGCGCTTGATCGAACGCAAACTCAAGGAATTCGGTGTCGACGTCAAAGTGGTCGCCGCCTTCCCCGGCCCCGTGATCACCCGCTATGAAATCGAGCCTGCGGTGGGTGTCAAAGGCAATCAGGTCATCAATCTGGTCAAAGATCTGGCGCGCGCATTGTCCGTGGCCAGCATCCGCGTGGTCGAAACCATTCCGGGAAAAACCAGCATGGGGCTGGAAATTCCGAATCCGAAGCGGCAAATCGTGCGCTTGCAGGAAATCCTCAGTTCGCAGGTCTACGCCGATTCCGCTTCCCCGCTCACCATCGCTTTGGGTAAGGATATCAGCGGACGGCCGATCGTTTCCGATCTGGCCAAAATGCCGCACGCGCTGGTTGCCGGAACCACCGGCTCGGGTAAATCGGTCGCAATCAACGCGGTCATTTTGAGTCTGGTCTATAAAACCACGCCGGAACAAACCCGCCTGATCCTGATCGACCCGAAAATGCTGGAATTGTCGGTTTACGAAGGGATTCCGCATCTGTTGACGCCGGTGGTCACCGACATGCGCGAAGCCGCCAGCGCGCTGCACTGGTGCGTGGGTGAAATGGAACGGCGCTACAAATTGATGTCGGCGCTGGGTGTGCGCAATCTCAGCGGCTACAATCAAAAAATCCAGGAAGCGGCGAAAAACGAGGAGCCTGTGGTCAATCCTTTGCTGCCGCCCGGGAAGAAACCGAATACCTCGGCGAGCTGCCGCTCATCGTCGTGGTGATCGACGAATTAGCGGATCTGATGATGGTCGCCGGTAAAAAAGTCGAACACCTGATCGCCCGGCTGGCGCAAAAAGCGCGCGCGTCCGGCATCCATCTGCTATTGGCGACGCAACGCCCGTCGGTCGACGTGATTACCGGTTTGATCAAAGCCAACATTCCGACCCGCATCGCCTTTCAGGTGTCGAGCAAGATCGATTCGCGCACCATTCTCGATCAAATGGGCGCGGAAGCCCTGCTCGGCCAAGGCGACATGCTCTATCTGCCGCCCGGCAGCGGCTATCCGCAACGCGTACACGGTGCATTTGTCGCCGATCACGAGGTGCATAAAGTCGTGGAATACCTGAAAGAGCACGGCGAACCGGATTACATTGAAGAAATCCTGCAAGCCGGTGATGAGGAAAACGATGGCAACGGTCCGGTCGAAATCAAGAAACCATCGGAAGGCGAAGCCGATCCGCTTTACGATGAAGCAGTCGCCATCGTCGTCAAAACCCGCCGCGCGTCGATTTCCCTGATACAGAGGAATTTGCGCATCGGCTATAATCGCGCCGCCCGTCTGGTTGAGGATATGGAGCGCGCCGGTCTGGTTTCATCGATGCAAAGCAACGGCAATCGCGAAGTACTGGCTCCGGCGCGCAACGAATGATCCGCTTCCCGGCTGTGCTATCCCATTTTAATTCACAACGACCGATTAGGAATTTTATGCTCCGTTCACGCTGTTTTGCTTTGCTCCTGCTTGTCCATGGACTGATACCGTTCTGCGCTGAAGCGGCCGCGGTCGCCAGCCTGAAAACGTTCATCCAGGAAACGCGCACGGTACGCGCGAATTTTTCCCAGACGCTGTACGACAAAAGCGCGCGCACGATACAAGAATCGAAAGGCACGATGCAATTCGAGCGTCCGGAAAAATTCCGCTGGACCTATGAAAAACCGCACGAGCAATTGATCGTCGGCGACGGCAGCAAAGTGTGGTTCTATGACCGTGATTTGAATCAAGTCACCGAACGGCAATTCAACATCGCCATCGGTAGCAGCCCGGCCGCCCTGTTGGCGGGCAGCAGCGCCATCGAAGACAATTTCGAGTTGATCGAATTGGGTGTGC
>JAFEEV010000219.1 GCA_018240935.1 Pseudomonadota bacterium | reverse complement strand
TGCACGCCTAGCAATTCCACATTGTAGCCAGAAAGCTCATGAACAATAGGATAGGAATTCGGCGCAGTCAGCGTAATCTTTTCAGAATCCTTTCCGGCACGGATGACATCGATAACGATACCAACCTGCCCTGACCAACCACAAGTAACATTCGCCGGACAACGGGAATCTTCCGTCACATCGGAGAACTGAAGCTGCAGATCAGTGCCGCTGACTTTTGCAGTCTTGCCCATGGCAAGTTTGAAAGGAAGGTTTAATTCGGCAACATCGGCTGGCGCGTCGTTACTATATTTCTGTACGAAGAACTTTCCGCTGTCAAAATCCAAATGTAACTCAACGTCGTACAGCAGATCCGTGTTGTTCACCGTAATCTGCGGAATACGCACAATCTGTTCAGAGCTGGAAAAGCTGGGCAATTCAACGGCAACCGCAGCACATGAAACAAAAAAAGCGCTGCTTAAGCCCAAATGTAAAAGTGATTGATACACGCTGCACTCCTCCTCCGTTTTTTATTGAACTAAGCACCTGTTCTTTATAGCTACTCCTCGGATTTGCAACCGCATTCCTTGCCGTCTTGCCCAGGATCGCTCCAGACCAGCGCGCGGTAATCAAAACCGTTTTCAATCGTGGGTTTGATGATGTCAAAGTAGGGAGAAATGTCGAAATCGCGCGGTGTAAACAGACTATAGTTGCGGATGTGATAGATATCCGCGTAGCAATCCGTGTGCATCGGATTATCCAGCCAAGTGCGATGAACTTCCGGCAAAATCGGATAGCGCATTGTTTCAAACGCCTGTGCAATTAATGTTGAACAGATGGCACGTGTCGGGTCGCCACTGCCGAAAGCCAACATGCGTCTGCGAAATCTTCTCGGGACCGGAAGGGTGGGCAGCAGATAGCGCGCGAGATCAAAAATATGCTTGAGATCGTATTTCTGGCCGATGCGCGCGATGACATAATCCACCACGTGCTGGCGATCCTCACTGCTCAAGCCGACCGGACGGCAAATCCGGGTATGCATCTGCGCGTAGTGCGCCAGCGGGATAGCGCGCACGCCCTCCTGTAAATCCGCTTCCACCAATACCCGAGGCAATTCCCACGGCGCTGCGGGAGGCAGCGCATCGCCGATATACAGCGCCGCGTGCGACCAAGTCGATTGGGTAAGATATTTGATGGCGACGCTGATACGCGTATTCCCTTCCACCAGCAGCACGTCGCCAGGCTGCAAATATTGCGAAAGCTTTTCCTGACTGACGGTCGCAACTTGGATGCTTTGCCGCACCGGCTTGGTTAAAAATCCCGCCAGTCCGCGGCCTACAATTTCAGTGACCCGCCCCATAAATCCTTCCTTATGCTTGATGCATACTCATGTGCTCTGACAGCATGGCGGCCATTTAAAATGCTTTGTGAAGTGGTGCAACAATGCATGGGATAATAGCCGCTAAAAATTTGATCCGGTAAAACCAGCTGCCATTATAAGTATCTCCACCCCATTTTGTGATGTGTATCATTGAAAATGATAAATGAGCATTTTTCCTACCTTTTGGCATTGGCGATCTCGGGCGTTATCGTGACTGTTTGTGTGGTATTGCACTACGAAGCCCTGCGTTTTCTGAGCCGCACCGTCGGCGTGCATGTGCATAAACGCATCGGCGTGTTGGTTGTTATGTTGGGATTGCTGGTAGCTCATGTCGTAGAAATTATCATTTTTGCAGCGGGCTATAGAATTATGCAACTGCATGCTGAATTGGGTTACATCACGGGTCTAAACGAAAACAATTTTTTTGAATTCATTTATTTTTCATCGGTGGTTTTTACTACAGTGGGATTTGGCGACTTGGTACCCACCGGAGCGATACGCATACTGAGTGCGGCTGAAGGTTTGGCGGGACTGGCCATGATCACCTGGTCGGCGTCCTTCACTTTTCTGGCCATGCAGCGCTTATGGCCGCATCTGTTGACGCAATCGGAGCGTAACGCCAAAGATTAGGGAAACGCCGATTAATTGACTACACCAGTGAATCACTTCGTTGTGCGGCATTCGCTCCCTTGTCTATCTTGTTGATAGGTCTCGGCCGCTGTGTTCCGTGCGTCTGGTGTTTTATCTCGTTCGCCGGATTAATCAGCGCTTCCTTAGAAAAGTTCAGGAGTTCGGGAAAACATGCAGCGTTGAATTCAGGGCTTTTAGGGAAGCTCTGAAAAAGGGAAGCGAGCGACGGTCAGGCAAGGCGAAATCAGATGAAAAAGCGCAGTTTACAAGATGTAAATGAGCATTTTTTCAGAGCTTCCTTAGATAGGATTCCCATGATTGCGCTTACATCGCCGGAACCATGGGATCGATTGATTTGATTGCGGCTATTTCAGCGCGCTCAGTTCCTGATTCAGCTTGGATTTGCACTGTTCGCCCTTATTGCCGATGTCCAGCAAGCCGGAGGTGCGCATGCACTCGTTGTACTCGAACAAAATCTCGTTCTTTTTCTGCGCGATCTCGAGCGAAGCCGACAGTTGCTTGACTTGCTGCGCGATATTTTTCAGATTCGTTTCCGAGGCAACGCCGACGCCCTCAATGCTTTCTTTCGTGGCGTCCAGTTTCTTCATTGACACTTGATTGATTTTATGCGCTTGTTCAGCGAATGCCTGATTGGCTTTGCTGGAATAATTTTTTAACTCATCGACATTCTGCTGGGTGATACCGGCCAGCTTGGTTTGGTAATTATTGAGTTCTCCCTGAACAAAGGTATTGATGCTCTCTTTAAAACCATCTAATGAACTGTCGACTTCCTGCTTGAATCCGAGCATCTTTTTCTCAATCAGCACTTTGACGTCGTCATCCAGTTTTTTGACGATCGTATCGGAAATTTTCTCAACTTGCGGGCGTGAGTCGATGATTTCTGTTTTTGCTACCGCCAAGTTGGATTTGATATCGTCGGCAAGCGATTTTTGCTTGCTGTCGATTTGATTGAGCGCATTTTTCTCATTTTCCGCAAACAACCAGGAAATCAGCACCAATTCTTTTTTCTTTTCCTGATTAAGGCCATGAATCATCTCATCCAGAATACTCGCAGCTGCTTCCTTATCTGCAATG
>JAFEEV010000218.1 GCA_018240935.1 Pseudomonadota bacterium | reverse complement strand
CATGTGACATCGTGCCTGTCGAATAACGGAAAGCGATGCTGAAAGTCGATGTCGAAGCTCTCGGCGCTGAAAATCGAGCTGGTTAACAAGCGATAATCAACCCGGTCATAATAGGTTTGCAGCATGATGGCGGATTTTTCCGACAGCGTGCGATCCCAGCGCAAGCGGATATTGCCGCCTTCATTATGTCCCCGGGCTGAGCTGGCTTGAATGATGGGGGCGCTTAACTGCGATTTATCGAGCCGGTCGCCGTATGAATTGAAGAAGATATCGCCCTGCACGGTAAACTGATCGATACCGCGGTGGTGATCCAAGCGGACACCGCCGCGGGCGGAATGCCACTGATCGTTGATATTTTCCCCTGCCAAGGAATGTGTGTGACTGCGGGTAAAGCCTTTGGCGTAGATACGGAACGGGGTTTCTTCGTTGATTTTCGCGCCGTAACGCGCACCGGCAAAACCCTGCTCGAAACTGCCGCCGCCGCCGGAGAATAGCGCGCCTTGCGTGTCGGCCGCTTTTTTGGTGATGATATTGATCACCCCGTTGACCGCATTGGCGCCCCAGACTGCCGCATTCGGGCCGCGGATGACTTCGATGCGTTCGATGTCTTCCATCAGCGTATCCTGCTGCTCCCATTGCACCCCGGCGAACAGCGGATTGTAGGCGCTGCGGCCGTCCATCATGACTTGCAGCTTGTCGGCAAAGCGGCTGTTGAAGCCGCGTATGCTGATGGCCCATTTGTCCGTGCCGATGCGCGCCACCTCGACACCGGGCGCCATGCGCAGTGCTTCCGGTATGCTGGTTGCGCCGGAGCGGCGGATATCGTCCTGCGTGATGACGAAAATGGCGGAGGGGACTTCCGACAGTTTTTGCGAATGCCGCGATGCCGAGGTAACTTCGACGTTCATCAATTCTTCGAGGCTCAGATCGAGGAACTGATTATCAACCGGCTTTTTCCCCAGCACTATTTTGTTCTCCGCCGCTACGATGTCGGCCAGGCAGCAGAAAACAATGAAAATCGACAACCCTAGCTTGAATGATAGTGCCGGATTACACATCAAGATCACGAATGGCTAATTTCCAGTGAACGTTGTTATACGGGGCTTACCGCTTCCTTTAGCAAACGGTATTTTTGTCATAATCCGGCATGATACCTTGCCGGTTGATTCTCCATAGCACAAATTACAGCAAATTCAGGTCTGTTTTTCAAAAATTGAAAAGCTGCCGGTTTGGGAAACGCCTGCATGAATGCCGCTTGTTTTGCAAGTCAGAAGCCGGATGTCAGTGTGCAATCGAACCTGTATTCCCAAGCAAACACTGATTAATTGACGGCACGAGCGAATCGCTCCTTCGCCTATCTTGTTGATATGTCACGGCCGCTACGTTTCGTGCGCCTGTCGCTTTATCTCATTCGCCGGATTAATCGGCGTTGCTCTAAACAAGGCGGTGTGGCCAATCTTGAAAGATTTAAGATTGGCCGTTTTGAAGGAAAAACTAAAGGAGAGAAGAATCGAAGTGAGATTACAAATTGAACACAATCATGTCGGTCGTGATCGAATTGATGTTGACGCCGACCACTTCGATGGTGGCCGCGCCGCCGACAAATTCGACGGTGAATCCGTCGTTACCCTTATCGGTGACATGTGTGATGTAGGACACCAATTCCGGGAATGAATGAATGCCGAGGGTGCTGGAGTCGAAGAACATGCGGTCTTCACCCGGGGTAAAATCGGCAATCTGAAAGTACCCGGCGCCATAAAATCCGAACGTGTCGCTGCCGCTGCCGCCGTTTAACCGGTCATGTCCGTCGCCCACGAGCAGAATATCGTTGCCGGCGTCGCCGAACAGTTTGTCGGTTCCCGTTTGACCATCGAGAATGTCATTGCCGTCGCCGCCTTTCAAGGTGTCGTTGCCGCTGCCGCCTTTCAGCGTATCGTTGCCGCTTTCGCCTTCCAGCTCGTCATGTCCGGTACCGCCGGTGATGACATTGTCCAAGTCATCGCCGATGAAAAGTAAATCATTGTCGGTGAATCCGGCCGATCCGAGTCCTTCAAAAGCAATGCCGTCGATAAACTTGATCGATCCCGATCCCAGATTCGGGCGAGGTGTGCTAGTTACTGCCATAATGTTGTCTCCTAACTGATAATTGCATTTACATGGATGAAATGCGGATGCTGCGTATGACATCTCATTAAGAATTTACAAGCAGTAATGAGAATGATTCCTATTATATTGGATAATGTTTAAAATGCAATCTTTGATAGCAATTTCCCTTGGAATAGAAAATTACGGAAATGCTGATTAATCGATTGCACGAGCGAATCGCTTCGTTGCGCGGTACTTACTGTCTCGTCTATCGCTGCATCTTGTGCGCCGAATTAATCAGCAATTCCTCAAGTCACTGAGAATAGAACAAAACCATGACACTCGAAGAAGCGTTATTGCAAGCAAAGGAATTAATCGTCGCGGGTAAGTTGAGTGATGCCGGCCGGATGCTGGAGCCGCTGAAAAGCGAATATCCGTCATCGCCGGATGTCGCGCGCTTATGGTGCTCACTGGCGATGCGCACCGGCCGGGCGGCCGATGTACCGGCGTACGCGGCGGAAATTTATGCGCAAGTGCAAGGCGATTTTCACAAAGCGCACTGGGCGCATGTATGGGGAACCGCAAGTTTCCTTTCGCTGGATTTACCGGCTGCGCACGCGCATTTTTCCGTTGCGTTGAATCATTTGCTGGTGCTCGCTAAATCGGGAAAAATTCCGCCGCACAAAGAACGAGCCAAACTTGACCAAGCCGATGCGAATATATTCGCTTCCGGCAAAGCGGAACAGTTGTTGTGGAGCACCTGCGCGCAATTGGCCCGGTCGAATATTCCGGCATTTCCTTTCGCCGGTACCTTGCTGGGCTTGGTCCGCAATGGCTGTTTACTGGATTTCGATAAGGATCTCGACATCGCCGTGCGTATGGAATCCTGGGGCGCTTGTTGCGCTGCATTGGAGCAAGCGGGCTGGGTGCGTGCGCCGATGCGCATTGAATACGCCAATTATCGCGATTACGTGCATGCTGAATTGGGCATTACGCTGGATGTGTGCGGCTTGCAAGCCAGAGGAAAGCAGCTCGTGGGGGGCTTTGCGTTGCCCGGCTATGCGGATGAGTATCAGCGGGTATCGGTTTTTCCCGAATTGGATCTGATCCAACGCAAGACAGATTTCGGTGAAGTTTGGTATCCGCGCCAACCGGAAAAAATTCTGACTGCGTTCTACGGCGACTGGCGCACGCCGAATCCTCATTGGGATACCGTGGTATCCGCGTGCAACCTGGAGAACTTTACCTTGCTGGTGCGCTGCTATGCCTATCACCGGCTGATACAGTCCTGGTTATTGGGTGATCTGGCCAAAGCCTGGTGCTACGCGCACCAGATCGCGCTGAAGGATCCCGATGACGCGCTTGCGCTGCGCAGCCGGCAATGGATGGAACGTGCCATGATGCGCCTGAACCGGGAAATTCCCGCTTGGCCGGAAAATCAGCGGCCAAAACGCGTGTATACGCGCATGGTGGCTGACCTGTTTCACCAAGGACATGTCAATTTCTTGCGGGAGGCGCGCGCGCTGGGGACGCATTTGACCGTCTGCGTGGTTTCCGATGAGCGTGTGGTGGAAAATAAAGGCAAATGGCCGGTCATGAACCAAGCGGAACGCGCCGCGGTCGTGGCCGCTTGCAGATATGTCGATGCCGTGATGATAGAAACCCCGCCAAGCGTAACCCCGGAATTGATGCAGCACCACGGTTTTGATATCTACACCTTCGCTTGCGCTTCGGAACAGGAACGCCGGGATAAATACCGGTTATGCGAATCCTTGCCGCCGGAGATGATTCGGGAATTGACCTACACACCCGGCATTTCCACAACCGATTTGGCTATGCGCATACGGGGTGATGGAAGAAGACCGGATAAGCCTTAAGAGTGGCGTATAGAAATGCTTAAAAGCGAAAATGTTCAGACTGGAAGATCCTAATTACCAAGGAAACGCTGATTAATTGACTATACGGGCAAATCACTTTGTAGCGCGGTACTCGCTCCATCGCCTATCTTGCTGATACGTCCCGGTTGCTGTGTTCCGTGCGCTTCGTGCTTTATCTCGTTCGCCGAATTAAGCCGCGTTTCCATGGTTAGTCTAAAGCTCTGTGATCCCAGAATGAATTATTGTAAGAACTTTAATTCAATCTATTAGTTAGCAGGGAGGGCTCTGGAGCTCTTGCGGCGTATCGAAAATCCTAGTAAGCCCAATCCCGCCAGTAGCATTGCGTAAGTTTCCGGTTCTG
>JAFEEV010000217.1 GCA_018240935.1 Pseudomonadota bacterium | reverse complement strand
ACTACGTTGCCGGTGTCGTCGGTGAAATGCTGACCGAGCTATTCTGTGATTACTCGAATGATATCGATGCGCACAAATCCACATTGATGAAGCTGTCGGTATCATTCGGACAGGGATTGCAGATGACAAACATCCTCAAAGACATCTGGGATGACCGTAAACGTGGCGCTTGCTGGCTGCCGCAAGATATTTTTGCAAAGAACGGATTCAATCTGCGCGACTTGCAACCCGGTTCATCCAATGAAAAATTCCAAGCCGGACTTGCGGAATTATTGGCGATTGCCAAATGCCACTTACAGAACGCGTTGATTTACACCAGTTTGATCCCGCCACAAGAAAAAGGGATCCGCCGGTTTTGTTTGTGGGCGATCGGCATGGCCATCCTGACATTGAACAAAATCAATCAACACCGTGATTTCTCACAAGGCTCCCAAGTTAAAATCAGCCGCCGCAGTGTCAAAGCCACCATTATCACAACCAGTTTGTTTGCCAGTCAGGATTGGATATTGGAATTCTTGTTCAAGCTGACATCCAGGAAACTTCCTGAAATCGATATAGACAAAATAGCATTCTCGCACGTGAAATAGAGGATGAGTCATATGTTGCATCCATCTTGTTTCCGGCTAGATCTCGATTAAATACAGCAACCGGCTTACAACACATGACAAAATCATTGGTCACAGGCGCAACGGGATTTCTAGGCTCCGCGGTTATGCGGTGCTTGCTTGCGGCCGGGCATGAAGTCCGCGTTCTGGTTAGACCGGAGAGCGACCGGCGCAATCTTGAAAATTTTTCTGTTGAAGTCTTCGAGGGCGATTTACGCAGCCATCAATCACTCAAGAATGCAGTGCGCGGCTGCGATAACCTGTTCCACGTTGCCGCCGATTACCGGCTTTGGGTTCCCGATCCCGCGACCATGTATGAAATTAACGTCAACGGTACGCGTGACCTGATTTTAGCCGCCCAAGAGAGCGGTATTCAGCGCATTGTGTATACCAGCAGTGTGGCGACACTCGGGTTGAACGCGGACGGCTCACCGGCCAATGAAGACACGCCAGCCGAATTTACCCGCATTCTGGGGCACTACAAACGTTCCAAGTATCAGGCGGAAGAATTGGTCAAGCAATTGACCGATGAGCACCAATTACCGCTGGTCATTGTCAATCCTTCAACGCCTATCGGTCCCAACGACGTGCGCCCCACCCCGACCGGGCGCATCGTGCTGGATACCTTGACGGGCCGCATGCCTGCTTATGTCAATACCGGTCTCAATATTGCGCATGTCGACGATATTGCGTACGGCCACTTACTGGCTTTCCAGCATGGAAAACCCGGCGAGCGCTACATCCTGGGCGGAGACAACATGACGCTGCTGGAGATTCTGCAAGTGATCGATGCAATCAATGGTACGCGAAGAAATCGCATCAATATACCGATTGGCATCATGCTTCCGATGGCATGGCTCATGGAAAAAGCCGCAACCTTCACGCGCACGGAACCGCGTGCAACGCTCGATAGCATTCACATGGCCAAGAAACTGATGTTTTTCTCCAGCGCCAAAGCGAAACGGGAATTGGGTTATCAGCACCGGCCCGCGGTTGCGGCGCTGGAAGATGCAGTCAGATGGTTCAAAGAAAATAATTATTGCAATTAGCGTTTTATCTGGCACTGATCCGCAATCCGTTTTGCTGCGCACTTGCGATCACCCGAAACGGATGCGGAAGCGTTATCTTCCACATCCGGGTTTGATATAGCCGCCAGTTTTCCTGGCAATCCATCAGAAAGCCAGCCAGCCGTTCAGATAAAACGTATCGTTGTTCACGGCATTTCGGCCCAAGCCGTCATAGTTGTGCACGCTGCCGTTAAACTTGAAATTGTGAACGTATTGCGCCGCGATGCGCAGGTTAACGAACGTACTCATTACCGAATTGTTGGTTTTGCCGAAAGGAGTGAAACTGGCTTCGGCGATAAACGCCTGACTCAACGGATTACCGGTGCGGCTGCCGCTGATCGGGTCGCCGAAACTGTAGATGACGGTGTCGGATGTTCCAGTGGTTTGATTGTAAAACAGGTTCAGGCCGTATGTTTGCTGGAACGTATACCCGGCTCTGATCCGCACCGTATCGAGATTGCTTTTTACTTTATCGGCCAATCCCAACGCCGAACTGGCGTTCAGGTTGCGGTTTTCGCGCAGGTAAGTCGCGGTAAATTCGTAAATATGCACCGGGTTGGCGAGATACTGATACGTCAAATCAAAGCCGAAGTCGTCGTAGCGATCCGTGCCCGCACCTAGGATTCTTTGCGGATTGATGTCGGCGTGCATGCCGTACGCGCCCACCGCGCCGTAATGACCGCTCCAGTCCTTTTGTAACGCGATCCGCCAATACGGTGCGCCGCCATTCAGCCTGGGTTGTTCCGGGTCGAATACGCTGATTCCTTTCTGCGCATTTTTCGCCAAACTGGTATAACCGCCGGCCTCCACATACAAAAAATCGTTCAGCATCATATAGGCCGTCGCGCCGATCACTTGCGAGCCGAGCGATTCGATCAGATTCGCAGCGGATTGCGCCGGCGCCAAAGGCGATGAGCTCCACGGGAATCCCCAGGTCGGCGTGGTATTCCACAAATCGGTAACTGTCGGATTGTTATTCGCCGTCAAACCAAATACCACCTTCTGACCGGCGACATCGGCGTGATCGGCAAAGCGGATATCGGTGTTATCCAGTATGCCGATATTTTCCACGCCATCGTAGGTTCCTTGAACAAACGCGCCGATCTTCGATGTCAGGCGCCCTCCCAGAAAAACGGAGGCTTCGTCGATCGTGCCGTTGTCATTCTTACCGAAGCGCGGCGCCGCGCCATCCGGTTGATCGTGCTGAGTATGCGTATACGAACCGCGGATCATACCGCTCAATGGAATGATATTGTTATTCCTGCCATCCGTTTGCGTATATCCGTTGAGCTTGAAATTCCTGCCGACGGAAGTCAGGTTGGGTCCGAATGATTGAACGTGGCAAGCACTACACGCATAACCGGTCTGGCGCGCGAAGCTTGGCAGCGCATTCGCGTGAGAACTGAATAAAAAAAATACCAGCAAACCAATACTCAATGATAGCGCGCTTTTAGCTGCGGTCATCATTCCTCTCCCTATTTATTGAAATGAAAAATTAAACAACAATCCCTATGAATATCGAGTGATCTAACGCTAACCCAGTAACCATCGCCCAATTACACAATTTATATTTATAGAATATTATTCTCCTCAACCTATGATTTTTTTGTGAAGTGGATGTAAGAAATTGTGAAGTACCTAAAATCAGGGTGCTAAAAATAGCCAATTGATTTATCGTAGTACCCAGACAAATT